>DAOVJH010000177.1 GCA_030673345.1 Pseudomonadota bacterium | reverse complement strand
GTACAGCAGACCTGTCCGCAGTGTCGCGGTAAGGGCAAGATGATCAGTGACCCTTGTCCTGATTGCCACGGCCAGGGACGTAAGCAGGAACAGAAAACACTCTCGGTCAAAGTACCGGCGGGTGTTGATACAGGCGATCGGATCCGGCTTGCTGGAGAAGGTGAAGCCGGTGGGAACGGTGCACCCAGTGGTGATCTGTATGTACAGATGCATGTTAAACCGCATGATATCTTTACCCGTGATGATAATGATCTGTTCTGTGAGATGCCAATCTCTATCGGCACGGCGACACTCGGCGGCGAGATAGAAGTGCCAACACTCAATGGAAAACTTCGACTGAAGATTCCGACTGAAACGCAGACCGGTAAATTGTTCCGTATGCGCGGTAAAGGTGTTAAATCAGTCAGAGGTGGAGCCACTGGCGACCTGTTGTGCCGTGTAAATGTCGAGACACCAGTTAAGTTAAGTAATAAACAGAAAGACCTGATCAAGGAATTTGAAAAATCTATACAGGAAGACGGTAAGCAGCACAGCCCGCAAAATGCTTCCTGGGGTGATCGAATGAAGAAGTTTTTTGACGATCTAAAAGCTTAAAGACGATAGCCGCTTAATAAATATAATTAGTTTAAATAAATGCCTGTCATCTCGACGTCAGGAGAGATCTTGAACGGTCAGTTTATAAGATCTCTCCTGACGTCGAGATGACACAATATGATATTTGGCTTTTATTTCCATATGCTGTAGCAAATGTTATTGTTTTTTAAAATACGATATAATGGCAGGCTACAAAAACAATAATAAACACTGGGGTTTTAGATGTTAAATCTTGCTGTTACCGGCGCCGCTGGTCGTATGGGGCGTAACTTAATTCAAGCCGCTTACGAAAATTCAAATTGCCAGTTAGGTGCTGCCATCGAACATGAAAGCAGTCCGTTCATCGGCCGTGATGCTGGTGAGATGGCTGGTGTTGGCACACTGAATAAGATACTGGTCTCTCAGCTAGGCGATGCTGCTGACGACTTTAAAACCCTGATCGATTTCACCCGCCCCGAGGTCACCCTGCAAAATATTGCGACCTGTGTGGCAAAGGGTAAAAATATTGTCATCGGTACCACTGGTTTCAGTGATGAAGAGAAGCAGCAGATAAAACAGGCTTCTGAGTCGATAGGCATCGTATTTGCGCCGAACATGAGTGTTGGTGTGAACCTGTGTTTTAAACTGCTGGACATGGCCGCACGCGTATTAGGTGATGATGTTGATATCGAAGTCATAGAAGCGCATCATCGTCATAAAGTTGATGCGCCATCAGGTACAGCATTACGCATGGGGGAAGTTGTTGCAGATGCCTTAGGTAGAAACCTTGATGACTGTGCCGTCTATGGTCGCGAAGGTGTCACCGGAGAACGTGACCGTAAATCCATCGGTTTCGAAACTATCCGTGCAGGTGATATCGTCGGTGATCATACGGTGATGTTTGCTGGTATCGGTGAGCGCGTAGAGATAACACACAAAGCATCCAGCCGTATGACGTTTGCAAATGGTGCCGTCAGGGCAGCGCTCTGGCTTGAAGATCAGGGCAACGGTTTATATGACATGCAAGATGTATTGGACCTTAGATAATACATCTGCGTCATTCCACTAATAAAAATCAATTAATCACGTAAGCAGGGTATATAGATGGACGGTATGAATATTGTTGTTGTTTTCCCGGGCCAGGGTTCACAATCAATCGGCATGTTGTCTGATTATGCAGAGTCATGGCCACAGGTCGAAGAAACATTTAAGCAGGCTTCTGATGTATTAGGGTATGACTGCTGGGATATCGTCTGTAATGGGCCTGCTGAGAAGATAAATAAAACAGCGATAACACAGCCCATCATGCTTGCTGCTGATATCGCGGTGATGCGGGTGATGGCACAGCAATGTATGTTGATGCCGATGGTTTTCGCAGGTCATAGCCTGGGTGAGTACGCAGCGCTGGTGGCAGCAGAATCACTGGATTTCGAAGATGCGATAAAGCTGGTCTCGAAGCGTGGCCAGTTGATGCAGGCGGCCGTGCCTGAAGGTGAGGGTGCGATGGCAGCGATCATCGGACTAAACGATGACCCTGTCATCCATATCTGTGAAACGGTAAGTAGTGAAATCGGCAAACCGGTAGAAGCGGTTAATTTTAATTCGCCGGGTCAGGTCGTTATTGCCGGTGCCACCGATGCCGTTAATAGAGCGATGGAACTGTTAAAAGAGGAAGGCGCAAAGCGTGCGTTACCATTGCCCGTCAGTGTGCCATCACACAGTTCGCTGATGAAACCGGCGGCTGATGAACTCGCCGAATACCTGAAGACTGTCACCATCAATACACCGAAAACACAGGTGATCCATAATGTCGATGCAAAATCACACGATGAACCTGATGCGATTCGTGATGCACTGGTAAGGCAGTTATACAATCCGGTACAGTGGACGCATACCGTACAGATCATTACGGATGGTGCCGATGTCGTCGTCGAATGCGGCCCTGGTAAAGTTTTAGGTGGTCTGACACGCCGCATCAATAAAGAGGTAAACAGTTTTTCACTGGATTCGATGCCTGCGATGCAGAAATTTCTGGATTCGATGTCTTAGAATATGAAAAAAAATTACGATTAATATTATTTTGGGTTCCGCGATCACTGGTTAAGAACACAGAAGCAGAACAATAGAACTGTTTTAATTAAGGTTTAAAGAATTATGAGTAAACAATTAGAAGGTGAAATCGCACTGGTAACCGGCGCAAGCCGTGGCATAGGCAAAGCGATAGCCGAACAGCTTGCCGCACAGGGTGCGACTGTTATTGGTACAGCTACATCCGACGGCGGTGCCGATAATATCAGCGCTTATCTCTCAGACACTGGCGGCAAAGGCATGTGCCTGAACGTAACCGATGTTGATTCTATTGCGACAGTGATGAAAGCGATAACAGATGAGTTTGGTGCGGTATCAATCCTGGTGAACAATGCAGGCATCACCAAAGATAATCTGTTGATGATGATGAAAGAAGACCAATGGAATGACATTATCGAAACGAACCTTACATCGATATACCGTTTATCTAAGGCCGTGATTCGTGCCATGATGAAAAAGAGAAGTGGCCGTATTATCAATATCGCCTCAGTCGTCGGCGCTACGGGCAATCCAGGGCAGACTAATTACTCAGCCACCAAAGCGGGCATGTTAGGTTTTACCAAGTCACTGGCGAGAGAGATCGGCTCCAGAAACATAACGGTGAACTGTGTCGCCCCCGGTTTTATCGACACTGACATGACGAAGGAACTGCCGGAAGCGCAGAGAGAAGCATTGATCGGCCAGATTCCACTAAACCGTTTAGGTGACCCGGCAGATATCGCTGCTGCTGTAACCTTTCTTGCTGGACCTGCTGCAGCCTACATAACGGGTGAAACGATCAACGTAAATGGCGGCATGTATATGCCATAAAGCAGCCCTTATCAGGGGTAAATGCCATAAAATAGCAACAAATTTTAATGATAAGCTAAAATTAAGAAATAATTTACATTAACTTTGTTTTTCAAGTTACTGTTTATATAGATTTTAATTATGTTTTAAATGCGTGGCCACAAAATGTTGAATTTGACTGGCAAGTGCTGCTCTAATTCACTAGAATACCGCGCAACTTGATATACCTGGCCCCATTGCTATTTTGGGTTAAATCGGGCTAATTTTTATATTGATCATTTAGGTCAAAACTAGAGGAAAAATAGATGAGCACAGCTGAAGAACGCGTTCGTAAAATTGTCATTGAGCAATTAGGTGCAACTGAAGAACAAGCAACAAGTGATGCATCATTTGTTGATGACTTAGGTGCAGACTCACTTGATACTGTAGAGCTGGTAATGGCTCTTGAAGAAGAATTCGAGTGTGAGATCCCTGACGAAGAAGCAGAAAAAATTACTACGATCCAGCAAGCGATCGATTACGTAAACGCACACTCAAGCTAAATAACGTCCATCGGCAGTGATGCATCCGTATCGCTGCCGTTAGATGGTTAAACATCAAAAGATCATCCGGAAGATCTTAGTCCGTTAACGTTGCTGTTGACGACTCTGATCTTTTGCAACTTTCAAAGAGGCTACTATGTCTAATTGCCCCACAGGTCGTCGCGTTGTTGTCACTGGTCTGGGAATCGTCTCACCAGTCGGTAATAATCTAAAACAAACGTGGGACAACATCATCGCTGGTAAGAGCGGTGTGATCTCAATTGATAAATTTGATACAACCGGATTCGCTGCACAGATCGCTGCAACCGTTAAAGATTTTGACGCAACACCTGTCATCCCTGCAAAAGACCTTAAAAAGATGGATACCTTTATCCATTACGGTCTGGTCGCCGCGGATGAAGCACTAAAAGATTCTGGTCTGGAGATCACAGAACAGAATGCTGACCGCGTCGGTGTTGCTATCGGATCTGGTATCGGTGGTCTGCCGATGATCGAAGTTAATAACGAGAAGTTAAACAATGGCGGGCCGCGC
>DAOVJH010000362.1 GCA_030673345.1 Pseudomonadota bacterium | reverse complement strand
TTATCATGAGCTTTCTGCGCCAGCTGTCTGAGCGTTCTTTGCGAGTTCTGGCGCAGCATGATAATGGTGCTGGCTAAATGGGCACCCCTGCTTTTCAGGGGCGTAGCTGACGTGGCGGCCTTTTCTGGGTACTCTTTTGGGCTGTAGCAAAAGAGTGCCTCGCCAGTGGGGCGAGACCCACAAAGCCTAAATAAAAAACAACTGTAAATGTTGCTTAACCTAAGCCCTAACTCAATCGACTTCAGCTAAACCAAAAACAAGATCGCGGAACAAGATTATTCAGCATGTCCCTATGCTTTACCCCTATCGGGACTTACGTGAAAAACTTTTCCCGAAAGTTTTTTCCGCTCCTACATAAAACCTGTAATCACAAAAATGAAAGAATCTCCGATTCTATTTCATCTTTCTCAATAATAGTTTTCTGCGTTATCTCTTTATCAAAGAGCCCATTTATGATCGCAGGAATTTCTATGTCTGCTTCTTTAGCGATAGAATTTAATGCATCAAGATCATGTGCATCGACTTCACCGGTCAGCGCATTGGCTATTACCGGTGAGAACTTGGTCCATTCTGCAGTCGAATAAACGATGGTTTTTAGTGGTTTGTCACGGCAGGTGTCATAGGCTTTCATGCAGGTTGCTGTATGCGGATCCATCAGGTAGCCATCTGTGAAGGTGTCTTTGATATATTGCTTACCAGCATCATCGTCACAGAAATCGGCAGAGAATATCGACTGGATCTGTTTGAGTTCAGCATCGCTCAACTGGTAGTGTTTGTCTTCATCCAGCTGGAACATTAATTCTTTGGTGCGCTGTTCACCGAACAGGTCAAAAAATATACGTTCGATATTGGATGATTTTAAGATGTCCATCGCTGGTGAGGTGGTCGGTATCACCGAAGAATTTCTCAGGTCGTAAGTACCCGTGTTTATCAGCTTGGTCAATATGTTGTTATTGTTAGAAGCGACCAGGATTTTTTCTACTGGCAAACCCATCTTCATGGCGTAATAGCCGCCGAGTGCATTACCGAAGTTTCCACTCGGTACGTCCAGGTAAACTTTTTCACCCATCTGTATCGCCTGTTGGCGAACCAGCTCAAGGTAGGAGTGGATGTGATAGATCGTCTGAAAGATAATCCTGCCAAAATTGACCGAGTTAGCGGCAGACAGGAGAATGTTTTTTTCTTTTAAGGTGTCTTTAAAAGTTTTGGATGCAAGCAGTCTTTTCAGTGCGTTCTGCGTATCATCGAAGTCACCTCTCACTCCGATCACTTTCAGGTTGGCAGCATCTTCGGTGACCATCTGTAATCGTTGTACATCAGAGGTGCCGCCATCAGGGTACATGCAGGCGACCTGAACGTTGGCTTTGTTCTTGAATGTTTCCAGTGCGGCAGGACCGGTATCACCTGATGTGGCCGCAAGGATGAGGTAGTGTTCATCACGATCCTGTGCGATGGAAGATAACACCGTTCCGAAAGGCTGCAGTGCCATGTCTTTAAATGCACGTGTTGGTCCATGCCACAACTCACTGACATAGAGGTCGTCTTTTACCTTCACTACAGGGACCGGGTTTTCAGGGTCATCAAATGCATCATAGAGCGACAGCGCTTTATCGATGATCTTTGTATCGATGTCGATTTCGAATGCTGTTAATACAGCGCGGGCCAGTGTTTTATAGTTCGAATCGAGGTGTGTTTTAAAAAACGCTTCACCCAGATCAGGTAATGAAGTGGGTGAATATATGCCGCCATAGGATGATATCGGCGCAAGTATCGCCTCAGAAAAGCTGACTTTTTCAGGGTGCTGGCCGTCGTTGCCGCGTGTTTCGATAAAGTGCATTGTAGATCCGGTTGTTAATTCTGTAGGTATAGCGTTTAAATGTGGGCGAATTATAGCGAAATAAGAATTTTTCTTCTCAGATTTTTAGGCTTGAAGTTGACCGCTGTCTGATGAGCTCGATGAATTCGTTCCGGCTTATCTCTTCGGCGCCCAGCGTAGACAGGTGGTCGGAGTAGACCTGGGCATCGATCAGGTGTGGTTTGATCGAAGTGCAGATGTGATGCATCGCGACTTTCGACGCATCTTTCATCTTGCTGAACATCGATTCACCAAAAAACATGTCACCGAGAACTAACCCGTAGATACCGCCAGCGAGTTCATCCTCATGCCAGCATTCGATCGAGTGGGCTATCCCTTGCTCATGCAAACGGCAGTAAACATCATGCATCTTCGGTGTGATCCAGGTGCCCGTTTCACTATCTCTTGGTTCTGCGCAGGCGAGCATGACGTCATCGAAAGCAGTATCCGTTTTGATATCGAAAGGGTTGTTGTTGAGCGTTCGCTGGAAGCTGCGTGAGATATGAAAATTTTCAGGGTATAACACGCAGCGTGGATCAGGTGACCACCATAGAACGGGCTGATCATCCGAGTACCAGGGAAAGATGCCTTGCTGGTAAGCTTCGATAACCAGTTCTGGTGTCAGTCGCTCGCTGGCGGCGAGTAGACCGTCAGGTTCGGTTAACGCCGTGCTCGCATCGGGAAACTTGAAACCAGTATCTTCTAACCAGGGAATCTGTGAC
>DAOVJH010000406.1 GCA_030673345.1 Pseudomonadota bacterium | reverse complement strand
GAAGAACGGCCGTGTTGCGCGCAAGGAAGTAAAGATCGGCGTGATCGCTAATCGGGTTCGTGAGAATACGATTATTTTTTCTGAGCTTTATGATTTTATAAAATCGATGAAGCTGCCCTATATCGCTACGCTTCGCGATACCCAGAATTATATCCGTGCGGAAGAACGTGGTCTCGGCATCTTCGAGATGGCACCGTCACAGGTCTATCAGGACCTGGAAGACTGGGAGCCGCTGACCAAATGGCTGCGCAGTAAGCGTAGTATGCCTTAACAATAATTCACCACAGAGACACAGAGAGCACTGAGGTCTTTTAGTCTGGTGCGCCGCAGGCGCACCAGACTAATGAAGAGTTTTTCTCTGTGGACTCTGTGCCTCTGTGGTTCAAGCTTTCTGTTTTTTCCCTATGTTTATTGCCGAAGATCTAACTCAGTTTAAAAAACTGTTCGTATCAAAATTAAAAGCCATGCTGTCCGATGATGAGTTGGGCGCATTCATCCTGGTGCTGGCAAATAGTCATCAGGATGCGTTTTTAAAGAATGAACTGGATGCTGACCTGAAAAGCATCTTCATCGAATTGAAAAATAGATTTACTGCGGGTGCTATCGATGCAGCACCTGATGATGCGGATGTTTTTCGACAGCTGCTCGAACTCGATATAGATGATATCCCGCTGTGGCAGAACAAAGCTATCGGTGCCTGGGAAGTCGTGTATAACCCGATGCGCCAGATGCGGCCTGCTCGAGCTTCTTCTCAGGTCCTGGATTCTATCGATCAGCCGTTCGATGAAAACAGCTTCCATTTTAATAAACCGTTTTTAAAGCCAGAGGTATTATGGGAAGGGGTGTTTGATGGGTTGAAGTCACGGGTGCTGTATAACAAGTTTCCGTTTTCCGATTATCATCTGCTGATCGTGCTGTCACCGGAGGGCGGCAGTCAGCAGCTGTTGACGAAGGAAACCCATGAGTATGCCTTTTCGCTGGTGCAGGACATGAACAAAATTCTGCCGGGTTTTGGTATCGGCTTTAACAGCCTGGCGGCAGGCGCGTCTGTTAATCACTTTCACTTTCAGGGCTTCGTCCGTGAACAGGCGTTCCCGATCGAAGATAAACAATGGCAGCATAATGGTGGTGAAACGCTTTACCCATTAATGGTTAAACGTTTTACAGATACGGGTTCGTCCTGGGAATATATCGAGCAGCTGACTGGGAACGATGTCGCATTTAATTGTCTATACAGAAACAACGCCTGTTATGTCGTGCCAAGAAAATATCTGGGTAGCGTCGAGTTGCCAGAATGGTTGACTGGTGCGGGATGGATCGATGTGGCTGGTGTCGTGACCGTTTCAGATGAAGCAACATTCAGCGCGCTCGATGAGCCGTCTGTGTCGCAAGCACTGAGGCTGATCTCTCTAGATAAAAAGTCATCTTAATTTCTAGCTTTACCCGAGTGTTTCAAACTGGATGGTCAGGACGCCATTTTGCGAATTTTCATCGAGTACTTTGTCGTTGTCACCCTGCAGTGATTCTTTGCCGGCACGCTGTTTTGGTCATTTTTTATGCTTTGTAAAATCCTGCTGACGAAATATTACGATATGGCAGCGACGGATTCACCTGGTTTAAGTTTATCCAGATGCCAGTCACCGATGCTGACGCGTATCAGCCGCAGAGTGGGAAAGCCGGTAGCGGCTGTCATGCGCCTCACCTGGCGGTTACGCCCCTCTCTGATGGTCAGTTCGATCCATGAGGTCGGTATCTGTTTGCGCTCACGTATCGGTGGTACCCTTGGCCAGAGAGATTCGGGTTCGACTATCTTTTTTACATCGGCAGGCCTGGTCATGCCGTCTTTGAGTTTTACGCCTTTTTTTAACTGCATGATGGCATCCTCGGTCATCTCGTTTTCGACCTGTGCCCAATAGGTTTTTGGCATCTTGTTTTTTGGGTCTGTTATCTTGTGTTGAAGCTTGCCGTCATCGGTCAGTACGACCAGACCCTCACTGTCACGGTCCAGCCTGCCGGCTGCATAGATGTTTTTTTGTTTGATGAAATCAGCGAGTGTTTTGCGGCCTTGTTCATCGGTGAACTGGCAGAGTACGTCGAAGGGTTTATTGAATAGTATTATCATATTTGATATTGATCGATGTATTTCCGTTGTTGAGCCAAAGAAGACATAAGTGTTCAATATTCCCCCTCTCCCTCTG
>DAOVJH010000238.1 GCA_030673345.1 Pseudomonadota bacterium | reverse complement strand
CATATTGCGTTGCTGACCGCCCTGACCCTGGCCTCCGCCATTACCGTAACGGTACTGATGTTGATACTGGTACTGGTTTTGAACAGGGTTGCCTTGATTAGCGTTATCTCCGCCCTGACCATAACCCTGGCCGCTACCTTGTCCCTGATTACCGCCCTGGCCATAGCCCTGACCGCCACCTTGTCCCCGGTTTCCACTCTGGCCATAACCCTGGCCTCCGCCCTGACCTTGTCCTCCACGCTGCTCACCACCGCCACTTCGACCACCCCGGTTGCTATAACCGCTACTCTGTCCACGGCTATAACCCTGACTGCTCTGGCCGCCGCCTCTATTATAGCCGCCGCCCTGACCACCACCGCCGCCACCTTTTGCATAGGCGCAAGTCGAAGAAGCTACTGCAATGGCCAGAAAAAAACTGCTGATGGAATTTTTTGTTCTTGAATTCATCTCTTAGACTCCTCATTTAAAATTTAAAAGAATAACAAGCAAAGCTACACTACCAGCTAAAATAACCACCCTACTCCTAACCTACCTAAAGTGTACCAATATGAGGATAAAAACTAATTGACTATTATCATAATCAAAAATATTTAACACTATGAAAAAGAATAAATAAAAACAACGATTATCCGTTATCATTGTCGTTGTATTTAATGTTCTTCCTGCTATGAAAAAAATTGCTATTTTTGTTGATGTTCAAAACATTTATTACACCACTCGTGATACTTATGGCCGCCAGTTTAATTACCGGGAATTTTGGCGACAGATAAACGCACAGGGTGAAATCGTCTCTGCGACAGCATATGCTATTCAACGCGGTGATGATAAGCAGATAAAATTTCAGGATGCACTCAAACATATCGGTTTCACTGTAAAGCTTAAACCTTATATACAGCGTGGTGATGGTTCGGCTAAAGGTGACTGGGATGTCGGTATTACCATCGATGTAATGGAAATAGCAAAGGATGTCGATACCATCATATTGCTGTCAGGCGATGGAGACTTCGACATGCTGCTCGAAAAAGTAAAAAATGATTACAACGTTAAAGCAGAAGTTTATGGTGTTGCTGCGTTGACGGCTAATTCACTGATCAATGCAGCCAGTGTTTATCACCGTATTGAAGATGACCTGCTGCTATAAAAGACAACCGCCTCATGACTACAACTGAAAACATTGCATTTTCAAGCCTGCCTCTGACACCTGATTTTTTAGAAAATATCAGATCCCTGGGTTATCTGGAAATGACACCGATACAGGCCAAGAGTCTGCCCATCGTTCTGGATGGTAAAGATATGCTAGCACAGGCAAAAACCGGTAGTGGCAAAACGGCAGCCTTCGCGATAGGCATATTACATAAGTTCAAACCACAAACTTATAAGACACAGGCACTCGTGCTCTGTCCTACACGTGAGCTGGCAGATCAGGTAAGTAAAGAGATACGTCGACTGGCACGATCCATCCCGAACACCAATGTTCTGACCTTATGCGGCGGCAAACCGATCGGACCACAACTGGCTTCACTGGAACGTAATCCACATATTGTTGTTGGCACGCCGGGCAGGATACTAAAACATCTTGAGAAAAAAACATTACAGTTAGACGTTTTGAATATGCTGGTGCTGGATGAAGCTGATCGTATGCTGGATATGGGCTTTCAGGACGACATCATGCGCATCATCAGTTTCATTCCTGAGAAAAAACAAACCCTGCTTTTTTCTGCGACTTATCCCGAGGCAATAAAAAGCATCAGCGACAAGCTGCAGAATAACCCTGTCGACATCCGTGTTGAAAGTTTACATGACGAAAACAAGATAAAACAGGTTTTCTACGAAGTCACGAAATCAGACAGAACGGCTACATTAATCGCTCTGTTAAAACATTATCTGCCGCAATCGACCGTAATATTCTGTAATCGTAAACAGCAATGCAAAGACCTTGCCTATGATCTAAAGCAGCAAGGCTTCCACGCACTGGCATTACATGGCGACCTGGAACAAAAAGAACGCGACCAGGTATTGGTGCAATTCACCAACAGGAGCAGCCCTATTCTTATCGCTACTGACGTCGCCGCACGCGGGCTGGATATAAAAGACTTACAGGCAGTGATCAATTTCGAGTTATCTCAGGATCCGGAAATACATATCCACCGAATCGGTCGAACTGGCCGCGCCGGCAGTGAAGGTCTGGCACTAAGTTTATTCATGCCCTCTGAAGCACCAAAACTTATCGCTATAGAAGAATATCAAAAGAACCCGGTAAAAATAGAAGAAACGTCCTCACTGGGCACTTCTGATGTTACCGATAATCTTGAACCAGCAATGGTGACCTTATGCATCAACGCGGGACGTAAGAACAAAGTACGCGCGGGTGACATATTAGGTGCCTTAACAGCAAATAATAAAATATCCGGCAAACAGATAGGCAAGATTGATATCTTTGATATCATCGCTTACGTTGCTGTAGAAAAAGCGATAGCAAAACAGGCATTAAATATTTTATCAGAAGGGAAAATAAAAGGTCGTAAGTTTCGAGTCCGAAAACTTGGCTGATGTCGCCAGTTAATGGCCAGAAATAGACTTTTAAAAACTAGATCAAAAGATTGAACCGCAGAGGCACAGAGACACAGAGACACAGAGACACAGAGAAAAGCTGAAAATGTTTCAAATGTCATCCTGACTGAAGCGTAGCGTAATGGAAGGATCTTATGCACCATGCCAATCCATAGTGCACCCGTCTCAAGATCCTTCACTGGTGTTCAGGATGACAGTAATAAAAAAGGCTTGTCTCTGTGTCTCTGCGGTAAAATATTTTAAAACCAGCTATTCAATTTCCTGAATCCGCAGACAGTCATGTTTGAACGAATGCCGCTTATATTTTTTTCATGATCCTGAAAACAACGTCGACGGTTAAGTCCAGATCCTGTAGTTTAGCGGCAGCTTCCCTGCCTTGTTTTGATGCCCGGTAAAAGTGTGGCGTCATGATCAGCAACTGATTTATTATTTCATTTCCACAAAGCGATATCTCAAACTTAAGTGCTTCACTTCTTATCAGGTGAAAGCCATGAATCTCGCACGGCTGACCCTCTCCCTCTTCAGGTTTCTTTACATCCGGGTAGATGATCTCACGTAACTCTTTTAGATGTTCGCTGCCGGGATCGACCAGGATGATCTTACCGCCGGGTTTTAAAATCTTATGGAAAGCTTCAAGACTCAAAAAACCAAATAAGCATAAGATGATATCGACGCTTTCATCAGCCACCGGCGGTTTTCTGTTGGTCGCAACGATCCAGCTAATCTGTTTATTTCTTTTGCTCGATTGAATGACCGCATCTTTAGAGATATCGATGCCGATGAATGAGATTGCGTTATTGTCTCTGTCACCGTCGAGCACACTATCAGTGATTGCCTTATCTGAAACTGCATTAAAGACAGCATCAAGATAATAACCTTCGCCGCAACCGGCATCCAGTATGCATATATCACCTTCGGTACCGACCTGTTCGATCACCGTATCAGTCAGCCTGCGGGCGATCGGTTCATAGCTGCCAGCATCTAAAAACTGTGTTCGGGCCAGAACCATGGCTTTGCTGTCACCGGGTTGTTTTGAACGTTTATGCTGTACTGGCAAAAGGTTGATATAACCCTGACGAGCGATATCAAAACTATGACCATTGTCACAGACCATCTGCTT
>DAOVJH010000259.1 GCA_030673345.1 Pseudomonadota bacterium | reverse complement strand
TAAATGATTCAATATATCTTGTCTGATAGAGTCAAGTTCAGCAGAAGAGACTGTAGAATAATGGTAATAAACGGTTTGCTTGTCGACAGAGTTTAACTTACGATAAAAAACGAAGGTACCATAAAAATTTTGTTTGAGGAGAGTAGCGAATTCATCTTGAGCTAGACCCTGCGGTAAAACATCGCCCTCCAGGTCTCCCTCCCACTTCCAATTTGTTTTTGTTATTCCCGATGCACCTGTTTCTTTTTGCTCTTTATCTTTAAGCTGCCCACTTTGGTCCAGCTTAACGTCTTCAGCTTCACCTTCTAACATCTTCAAATATTCATCATCAGTTGCCATGGCTCTAAACGAGCACAAAAGGACAGCTATACACAGAACATTAAAAAACGGACGGATGAAGAAAACCATTTTCATAAAACCTCAACTAACTTGAAAGTAAAATTTAGGCGCATTTGAAACTAAAAATTTATGGCATTGCAACCACAGATATCTAGATTTTATGATTTGAAATTCGTCCAAATATGAGACATGTTATAGCACAGCTTTTTTCTAAATACGCGAAATGCGAAAATTTTCTAGAAAATAATTAGAATCAATTTAAATAAGAATTTATCCGGATATAAACATATGTTAAATACGGCATTATTCATTTCCAGTTTCACTCACTTTAACCAGATAAGGTTCGCCATGCGTCCAGTGGTTGACTGCTTGCGGTACGAATAAAAACGGTGACTTTCACTGAAGGTACAGTAATCACCACCGGCGACATCACCTATACCCAGAACCTGCAGTTCTATGCGAGCCAGCTCATAGATATCGCATAGATAATGGCTTTCTGTAGCCACCACAAAAGCTGTTTTATTATTAATGTTCTTATCAGTAAACGCCTGAAGTACTTCTTCACCCACCTCGAACAACTGTGGGCCTATCGCTGGCCCCAGGTATACCAGGATTTCATCGGCAGGTGACTGCATCGCCTCTATGGTGTTGCTGATGATACCAGCATGTAAGCCTCGCCAGCCGGCATGCGCCACAGCAATTTCAGTTCCCGCACGGTTACAGAAAAAAACCGGCAAGCAGTCAGCGGTCATCACAGTGCAGACCACCCCACTCTTTCTGGATACGCTGGCATCAGCCGTTACCACGACACCTGCTGCTACATCATCTGCACAGATGACCTTATTGCTGTGCACCTGATCCAGCCACACCGGCTCGGCGGGCAGAGACAGGTCCGCTGCCAGCTTCGCACGATTCCTGGCAACTGCCTGCACATCATCGCCGACATGTAAGGCCAGGTTATATTCACTGAAACCACCCTGGCTAACACCACCATTTAACAGGGTTGTAACCGCAGACACATTTTCGGGTTTGTCTGGCCAGTTTGCCGGCAGGTAGGAAAGCCTGTTCATTATCAATCTATTATGAATACTCCAGCTTAACCTGCTGCTTCGTGAGCCAGTAGATCAGCCTGTAACAGGGCCAGCAAGTGCTGCATATCGTCGGGTAACGGGGCTTCAAACGAGACCTCTTCACCGCTTTCTGGATGGATAAAAGTCAACCGCCATGCATGCAGGGCCTGGCGTTTGAACGACTGCAGGTATTCAACCAGTTCGGCCCGAGCACCAGCAGGCACACGATTACGCCCGGCGTAAACCGGGTCACCGATGATCGGGTGTCGCAGATAACTCATGTGCACCCTGATCTGGTGTGTGCGACCGGTCTCCAGCTGAACCTTAATATGACTATGCTCACGGAAACGTTGGAGCAGACGATAATGCGTAATAGCTTCTCGTCCGTTTTCTCTGATCGCCATCTTTATACGGTCACGCGGGTGGCGTCCGATGGGCTGGTCAACCATACCTCCGCCAGTCATCACACCAAAGACGATGGCCTGATACTCCCTGATAACTTCATGTTTCTGTATCTGATCAACCAGGTACTTATGCGAACTGAGGTTGCGCGCGACCACCATCAGGCCAGTGGTGTCTTTATCGAGACGATGCACGATGCCCGCTCTCGGTATAGCCGCAAGGGAAGCGTCATAATGTAACAGTGCATTTAGTACGGTACCCGAGTAATGCCCAGCCGCCGGGTGTACAACGAAGTCCGCTGCTTTGTTAATGACGATAATCGATTCATCCTGATAAATAATGTCTAACGGGATATCTTCGGCGGCACAGGTCTCCTCAGATTCGATCGTCTGAACTGACAGCTGCAGCTCTTCGTCACCGGCTATCTTGTATTTTGGTTTAGCGGTCTTACCGTTGACCAGCACCTGCCCCTGCTCGATCCAGAGTTTTAGCCGGCTGCGTGAATATTCCGGAAAAAGCGTGGCCAGGACTACGTCCAGGCGTTTTCCCGCGTATTCTTCAGTTAACTGTTTAATTATTGGTGATTCAGACATACTTTCTCAGGGTGAACATAGAGGGTGAACTTCGTTATAATACGGCATTCTAAACGAATGCCCCGCAACTACCTTATAAATTTATTTCATGCGACACCTGTTTCTGCTATCAATTCTTGCTGCTTTATTCTCCTGCGCTGGCGCAGACAAAGATGAAACAGCCGGTTACACCGCCAAAGAACTCTACGAAGAGGCTCAATCAGACATCGATTCAGCTGAATTCCAGAGTGCCGTTAAACTTTTAGAATCGCTGGAAGCAAGATATCCCTTCGATCCCTATGCGAAACAGGCACAGCTGGAAATAGCCTACGCCTATTATAAATTTGAAGAACTCGATCAGGCAATCAGTGCGGTTGACCGGTTTGCCCGCCTGCATCCTCGTGACCCGCACATGGATTATGTCTATTACCTGAAAGGGCTGATAAATTTTAACCGAGGCCAGGGTTTACTCGATGTCTGGTTCCCGCGCGAACCTTCGCGGCACGATCCGGCCGTGCTCGAACAGTCATTCAATAATTTTGCCACACTGGTACGTCGCTACCCGGACAGCAAATATGCGGGTGATGCATATCAGCGCATGATTTACCTGCGTAACCAGATGGCTGAAAAAGAAATATTAATTGCAGAATTTTATATCGAACGAAAATCCTGGCTATCCTCAGCAAAACGCGCAAAAGCAGTCATTACAAAATACCCGAACACCATATGGACCAAACGCGCGCTAGAAATACTGCTGCAATCATACCAGAACCTTGAACTGGCTGAGCTGGCCGCGGACACGCAAAAGATAATTAATTTCAATGACTTTTCAGAGGTCACGACGATCATCGACCCTGAAAAATACGGCAAGGCACCACCTTCGTCTCTATAAAACTTACAGGCATACTTCATCGTAAAAACTTTGGGTTTTAGTTTATCTGCTTCGGCTTTTGGCCATGAGCAGACATACAAGTAAAAACGATTTTTTCCGCAAATGAACGGGAATCTGAACCTCAGCGATAAGGGCCTTTAATTTTTTAAAGTTACTTCCGACGGTAACCCGAAGTAATCGGATAACGCCGGTCGCGGCCAAAGGCACGGCGTGTTATACGAATTCCCG
>DAOVJH010000265.1 GCA_030673345.1 Pseudomonadota bacterium | reverse complement strand
CTGTTATTAGACATGACCCTGCGTGAGATCGAGCGCATCCTTTACTTCGAAGCATTTGTTGTCATCGAGCCAGGTCTGACCACGCTTGAAAAAGGCCAGTTATTAACAGACGAATCTTATCTTGAAGCCATAGAAGAACACGGTGACGAGTTTGATGCGCGCATGGGCGCAGAAGCTGTTCATGAAATGCTGAAGAGCCTGGTGCTTGAAGAAGAAAAAATTCAGATCCGTGAAGACATGGGTGCGACCAAGTCTGAAACCAAGCTGAAACGACTGGCAAAACGTCTTAAACTGGTTGAATCATTTATCGCTTCCGGCAATCGTCCAGAGTGGATGATTATGACTATATTACCGGTACTGCCGCCTGATTTGCGTCCACTGGTTCCATTAGATGGCGGTCGTTTTGCAACCTCTGATCTGAATGATTTATATCGCCGTGTAATCAACCGTAATAATCGTCTGAAACGTTTATTAGAGTTATATGCGCCTGACATTATCGTACGTAACGAAAAACGTATGTTGCAGGAATCAGTTGATGCCCTGATGGATAACGGTAGGCGTGGCCGTGCCATTACCGGTACCAATAAACGTCCGCTGAAATCACTGGCAGACATGATTAAGGGTAAACAGGGTCGTTTCCGTCAGAACCTGTTAGGTAAACGTGTGGACTACTCGGGTCGTTCGGTGATCGTGGTTGGTCCGACATTGAAACTGCATCAGTGTGGTCTGCCGAAGAAAATGTCACTTGAGCTGTTCAAGCCATTTATCTTTAATAAATTATTACGTCGCGGCCTGGCGACAACCATTAAAGCTGCGAAGAAAATGGTTGAGAAAGAAGGCACGGAAGTATGGGATATTCTTGATGAAGTCATCCGCGAACATCCGGTCATGCTTAACCGTGCGCCGACTTTGCACAGGCTCGGTATTCAGGCATTTGAGCCAGTGCTGATCGAAGGTAAAGCGATTCAGTTGCATCCATTAGTATGTACCGCATTTAACGCCGACTTTGACGGCGACCAGATGGCTGTACACGTACCGTTATCTATCGAAGCACAGTTAGAAGCGCGTACTTTAATGATGTCGACAAACAACATCCTGTCACCTGCATCTGGTGACCCTATCATCGTACCGTCGCAGGATATCGTGTTAGGTCTTTATTACATGACGCGTGAGTCAATCAATGTTAAAGGCGAAGGTATGGTCTTTGCTGATGTTGATGAAGTGCATCGTGCTTATGACAGTGGCTCAGCGCATCTACAGGCAAAAGTTAAAGCCCGTATTAAAGAAGTCGTATTTAATGAAGAAGGTGAGCTGGAAGAGCGTTATACAGTGGTAGATACTACGGTTGGCCGTGCCATTTTGTCTGAGATTATCCCTGCGGGTATTCCTTACGAATTAGTCAATCAGGATCTGGGTAAAAAGGCAATTTCAAACCTGATTAACTCCTGCTACCGTCAGGTTGGTTTGAAAGAGACCGTTATATTTGCTGACCAGTTAATGTACACCGGTTTTAGATACTCAACCGTCTCAGGTATTTCAATCTGTATCGATGATATGGTCATCCCTGAAGAAAAAGGTACTTTACTTGCCGGCGCCGATGCTGAAGTGAAAGAAATTCAGGAGCAATATGCCTCCGGCCTGGTAACTAACGGTGAGCGTTACAACAAGGTGGTGGACATCTGGTCGCATGCCAATGAAGCCGTGGCAAAAGCCATGATGGACAAACTCAGCACCATGGAAGTTGAAGATGCTGAAGGCAACATGGTCAAACAGCCTTCGTTTAATAATATCTTCGTGATGGCTGACTCCGGCGCTCGTGGTTCTGCAGCGCAGATTCGCCAGCTGGCTGGTATGCGTGGTCTGATGGCAAAACCGGATGGTTCGATCATTGAGACACCGATTACAGCGAACTTCCGTGAAGGCCTGAACGTACTGCAGTACTTCATCTCGACTCACGGTGCTCGTAAAGGTCTGGCCGATACCGCGCTGAAGACAGCGAACTCTGGTTACCTGACGCGTCGTCTGGTCGATGTCGCGCAGGATATGGTTATCCTGAAGCAAGACTGTAATACCGAGAAAGGTATGCTGGTTCAGTCGATCATCGAAGGCGGTGATGTGGTCATGCCGCTGAGTGAACTGGTGCTGGGTCGCGTGGTTGCACGTGATGTGGTTAATACCGATGATGAAATATTGATCCCTCGCGGTACCCTCCTGGATGAGCAATGGGTAGAACAGCTCGATGAGCTGGGCATCGACGAAATTTTTGTTCGTTCAGTTATCACCTGTGAGAACAAGCAGGGTGTCTGTTCGATGTGTTACGGTCGTGATCTGGCGCGTGGCCACCTGGTCAACCATGGTGAGGCTGTCGGTGTTATCGCAGCGCAATCAATTGGTGAGCCAGGCACGCAGCTGACCATGCGTACCTTCCATATCGGTGGTGCGGCGAGTCGTTCTGCTGCAGCGAACAGTATCAGCGTGAAATCTGCCGGTACTGCCCGTCTGCACAATATCAACGTGGTCCATCAGACCAGTGGTAACCTGGTAGCGGTTTCTCGTTCTGGTGAACTGGGTGTTACCGACGATCAGGGTCGCGAGCGCGAACTGTATAAGATTCCTTACGGTGCGGTTATCTCCGTGGAAGATGGTGGTTCAGTCGATGCTGGCCAGGTCGTTGCTACCTGGGATCCGCATACCCATCCGATCATTACCGAGGTGGCGGGTAAGATTAAATTTACCGATTTTGCTGACGGTATCAGTGTTCAGAAAGAGACTGATGAGGTAACGGGTCTGTCTTCGATCGTTGTGATCGATCCTAAGCAGCGTCCCACGGCCGGTAAAGATATGCGTCCATTGATGACGCTGGTTGATGCTAAGGGCAATGACCTGAATATTGCCGGTACCGAACAGGCAGCGCGTTACTTCCTGCCATCGGGTGCGATTATTAACATCGAAGATGGTAATGATGTGGCTGTCGGTGACGTTATCGCACGTATCCCGCAGGAATCCAGTAAAACACGTGATATTACCGGTGGTCTGCCACGTGTTGCTGACCTGTTTGAAGCACGTAAGCCTAAAGAGCCGGCTATCATGGCGGAAGCAACAGGTGTGGTCAGCTTTGGTAAAGAAACCAAAGGTAAGCAGCGTCTGGTTATCACCAAAGATAGTGCAGAAGCGGTTGAATCACTGATTCCGAAATGGCGACATATCAACGTGTTCGAAGGTGAGCGCGTAGAGCAGGGCGAGGTCATCGCTGATGGTGAGCGTAGTGCGCATGATATCTTGCGTCTGTTAGGTGCAGAAGAACTGGCTGAATACCTGGTTAACGAGATTCAGGATGTTTATCGTCTACAGGGTGTGAAGATCAACGACAAGCACATCGAAGTGATCATCCGTCAGATGCTGCGTAAGTGCGAGATCATCGAAGGTGG
>DAOVJH010000374.1 GCA_030673345.1 Pseudomonadota bacterium | reverse complement strand
TGGTACCGGCGCAGAAGCTTTTGCCCTATTACGACCGCCTGCCTCAACATTATTTATCCGTCGATCCATATCGAGGTATAAATTACGCTGCCTCTGCTTCATGCTCTCAAGCTCATAATCCTGTTGCTCGACCAGCTCACGCAAAGAAGAGATCTCTTCACGCAGCGACTGCATGATCTGCGTCTGCTCACGCAGTACGTCGGAATCCATCATACGCTCAAGCCGCTGGATACGCTGTTTCTCACTGAGGTTTACCAGGCTACTGTCTTCAGCCATCACATCGGCTGCGCCGAATAATCCACAGATTACCAGGCTATATTTTATGATCTCGTTTTTCATTCTTCCTCAAACACGACATTAATTAATCTCAAGCAGAATATTGTATCTCAAACTGCCTGTTATTGCCGCCGATTATTAATAGACAATCTCTACACGGCGATTCAGGCCCATCGATTCGTCATCATGACCGAAGGCGACCGGTTTTTCCTCACCAAAGCTGATGATAGAAATCTGATCATTACCCGCACCTTCATACAACATCAGCTGTTTGACTGATTGCGCACGCCTTTCTGCCAGCGCGATATTATACTCACGGGTACCGCGCTCATCTGCATGACCTTCCAGCCGAACACTGGCATTAGCATTGAACGAGAGATATTTACCATGATGTTTCACAAGCTCGACGTAATCATCAGAGACTGAATTACTGTCATAGGAAAAGTAGACTATTTTTTCCGACAGAACGTTGTTTGGATCATTGATTGCATTTTTATCATACGACACCAGTTTGCCTCCTTCCAGTGCTGTACCGCCAATGCCAGTGCCCGCATTTATGCCACCGGCAGTCGCGCCAGCAGTCGCAGCATCCGCATTATCTGCATCACCTGCAGTCTCATCATCAGGTTTTATCCTTTCTCCGCAAGCCGCTACAGTAAGCGCTAAAACAGATATAAAAAATAATTTTTTCATCTAAATAAACCTCGTTATAATTTTGTTCAGTTATCTATTTTTTCTCATTTGATCTTTCAAGTTAACAATATCAATTCCGAACCGCCGCCCACGACGGCTCTCTAACTTCACCATCGGAAAATGCCAGGCGCTGCTTTTGACGGCCGTCAACGGACACCGCGGCCAAAACTGCCTGGTGTTCTTCCTGCGATGCGAACAGGATCATGCTGTTATTAGGTGCATATACTGGCGATTCATCAAGCGGTCCATCGGTTAAAACTCTGGAAGACTTTGTCGCCAGTTCTAACACAGCAATCCGGTATACTTTTCCTTCCCCGTGTACATAAGCGATAGACTTGCCGTCTGCAGAAACACTGGCGCTGGCATTATATCGGCCCTCATAGGTCAACCGCTCAGGTTTTGAATTACCGGCCACAGACTGTCTGTACAACTGGGGTTTGCCACTGCGGCTCGAAGTGTAGATGATAGACTTGCCATCGGGCATCCACACCGCTTCAGTATCGATCGACCAGTGATTGGTAATACGCTGCAATTTGTTATCCTTCAGGTTCAGAACATAGATATCAGGATTGCCATCTTTCGACAGTGTCATCGCAAGTTTCTTTCCATCGGGTGACCAGGCAGGTGAACCATTCAGGCCTTTTGATCTGGAACGGCTTTTTCTTACACCGGTACGAATATTGTGGGTGAAGATTTCAGCCTGCCCGCTCTCGAAAGAGACATAGGCCAGTTTGGTACCGTCTGGCGACCAGACAGGTGACATTATCGGCTCATCCGACGTCAACAGGGTCTGTGGATTATAACCATCCGTATCAGAGACCTGTAGACGTGAGCGATAGGTGTTCTTGTCACGCTTCAGCGTGACATAGGCAATGCGCGTACTAAACGCACCCGGCAGGCCTGTTATATGGGTAAAGACATAATCACTGATCTGGTGAGCGACCGCCCGCAGGGTTTTATCCGTTGCAGAAAAACTGTAACCCAGCACCTGTTTGGCTTTTAATATATCGATCAGCCGGAACTGTACCTGGTAGGTGCCATCGGCCTGTTTGGTCACACCGCCGATAACGATATGATCCATGCCCGCGATACGCCATGTCTTATAGTGCACGTCAGCCAGTTTCTGCGGACGGGCGATAAGATCCTTATCAGCAACCGGTGAGAACTTTCCACTGCGCGCCAGATCTGACATCACGATGGCTGAGACATCGCCATTGGCTACCTTTGCTCCGCCGCTCCATTGAAACGGGATCACTGCGATCGGTAACGCACCTTCAAAACCTTCAGTGATATCGATCTTTAAGACCGCCTGGGCCATCTGTGTAAAACACAGGCAGAACAATCCGATTATTATTTTTTTATTCATATTATTTTAATAAAGCAAAACTTATTAACGTGGTTTAAATTTAAAATGTATCTTTCTATCAAATAGTTCAGGATCAGGCGGCAATGGCAATGGAGACGCTTTGCGAACCGCCCTTTCCACCGAACGCTGAAAAGCATTATCACTGGTACATGACTGC
>DAOVJH010000320.1 GCA_030673345.1 Pseudomonadota bacterium | reverse complement strand
CTCCCATGAGTAACAATCGGGTACATAGCGGTATTGTCCGACCAGCCAGGTATTATTATTTTCATCGAGCGGGATGATGCCTATCGCTAAATTTTTAAAATTTATCTTGCCGTAATGCGACAGGCCACCGCCTGGATTGATTACTTTATCTTCATATAATGATAACCACGGGTTTTCATATATCTGTTTGCTGGATTGGGGTAGCCATGGATTTTCGGTGACGGGTAGCTTGTTATTAGTTTTCATTGTTCGTTATCCGTTGCTTTTTACCGCATGATGCGTCGTTTTATGTTGCCGGTCGTCTGAGTGTTTATATCGTCTTTTTCAGGTGGTGGCGTCATCAGCGGTGTCTGTATGGTGTTGAGCTGGGTATTTATGTGTCCCTTTACTTTTTCTATCTCATATTCGGATTGCAGGTGCATCCAGTAACCGGCGCCGCCGCCAAAATAGATGGCTAGCCGGACCGCAGTATCGGCAGTAATGCCGCGTTTTTCATGAACGATCTCATTGATGCGCCTCGGCGGCACTTTGATGGCGCGAGCCAGGGCGTTCTGACTGATGTTCTGCGGCGTCAGATATTGTTGTAACAATACTTTTCCGGGATGCTGGCATGACATTGATTGAATATAACGTTAAACGTTATATAACGCAATACGTTATAGTTTCTATTTATGAAGCAAGCTGTCATCTCGACGCAGGAGAGATCTTTTATGTCAGCGCTTTAAGATCTCTCCTGCGTCGAGGTGACAGGCGTTTTTTTATTGATGTTGCAGTGGCAGCAGAGAGGGTGTTTTTTATTCGATGGTTTGCCGCAGGCCGTCTGGTTTCCATGCCGGGGCGATAACATTGGGCATGTCAGAGCGGTTGAGCAGGCGTGCCGGTGATAAGACCATCTCGCCATATCGTTCATTAATATCGTCCATTGTGCCGTTTAGCTGCTGGCGTACTGTATTTTCAGTTTGCATGCTAAACATATCCATCTGCATGGCCGCCGGCTGCGGGTCTAAGGCGGTGACCTGTATCTGGTGAATGCCTTCACCCTGCCAGCTTAAGTCGAGTACGTAACGGCCCAACTGGTAGATCTGTTGCTGGTCGTTGCTAAATTCGCTGAGCCGGCTTTTGCTGCCTAACCAGCCGCTATCAGTGCGTAAACCGATCCAGAATGTTTTTGCCTGCATGTCGTGACGGCGCATGCGTGTGCCGACTTTGCTGCACATGTGCTGCAGATAAGTGAGCAGCGTGTTGCGATCGCGGGTGTTGGGCGGCATAACCTTGCCGTGGCCAATGGATTTTGGTGCGGCGATATCGGGGTGTAACGGGTCCGGGTCAGCGCCCTGGCACATGTACCAGATGCGCCGGCCGAGGTTGCCAAAACGCCGTGAGAGTACGCTGATGGGCAGTTTTTCCATATCACCGCAATACCTTACGCCATGGGCAGCAAGAAAATTCCCGATACCTTTGGCGATGCCGCATAACTCGGTGACAGGGACATGCTGCAGTGCGGATTTTGCCTGCCAGGGCGGTATTACGGTAAAACCGTCCGGCTTGTTGAGTTTGGCGGCATATTTGGCGGTGGTTTTATCGCCGCTGAGGCCAAGTGAGCATAATAGACCGGAAGCGCCATAAACCGCCTGTTTGAGATGTTTTGCGGCCTGTTCGGGAGAGCCGTATAGTTTCTGGCAGGAGGTGACGTCGATAAAGGCTTCATCGACAGAAAACACCTCGATGTCAGGGCACACGCTGACCAGTGAGTGCATGATGTTGCGTGAGACTTTTGCATAGACCCTGGGCCGTGTCGGGCGCTGTACCAGGTGTGGGCAAAGTTGTAGTGCTTCTCTTAGCCGCATGCCGGTACGGATGCCAAAAGCGCGTGCTTCGTAAGAGCAGGTGATAATACAGCTGCCGCGTATACCATTGGTGATAGCGACCGGTTGCCCGAGCAGTGAGGGAAAGTCCCGCTGTTCGATGGAAGCAAAGAATGCATTCATGTCGAGCAGGACGATGGCGCGCTGCCAGTGTTTGTTAGTCATGTTATGCAATTAGAAATAGTTGTCATCTCGAACAGATGTGAGAGATCTTGAGTTTTGGTGTATAAGATCTCTCCTGGTGGTCGAGATGACGCGACTTTTTTGAGCTCAAGATTATGATTTTTTCTGAAAATCACCATTTTTTAGTTAAGTCCTGCCATTTTTTATTTGTGCTTTCTATCAAGATGTTTTTCTTTTCTCTGCGCCATTTTTTATTTCTTTTTCGCGTGTTATTGCTGATTCGATATCATTGGTCTGTTCAAAATAAACCAGTTTGTTAACGTTATATCTTTCAGTAAAGCCTTTTATTAATTTGTTTTTATGTTGGTAAATTCGACGTTCCAGGTTATTGGTTACGCCGATGTATAAAACTTTATTGTTCCAGTTGCTTATTCAATAAACGTAATAGGTTTTGTTCATAATTAAAGTCCATTTTTCTACTAGAGATCTTAAGTTTTAATACTTCCGTAGCTGCCCGATCAATACACCCTGAATCCGAACCCGGCTGGCTTCGTACACCATTGCTTCCATCTCTTTATTGGCTGGAATGAGCTTGATGTACCGACCCTTGTGGCTGCGTTTAAAACGTTTTAGCGTGGTTTCAGCTTCATCGATCAGCGCTACTACGATGTCACCATCATTGGCGGTTTCACAAAATTTTATGATGACGGTATCACCGTCCATGATGCCGGCTTCGATCATGGAGTCGCCCTGTACGCGTACTGCAAAATTGTTGTGCCCGAAGAAATCTTTAAGGTCGATCTCATCCTCGCCGGGAATGGCTTCGATGGGTTTGCCGGCAGCGATTTTCCCTAGCAGAGGGAGGGTGGAGTCATCCCTTCGTG
>DAOVJH010000317.1 GCA_030673345.1 Pseudomonadota bacterium | reverse complement strand
TCCGCGCCGTCACCACCAGCAACGTTTAGCGTCGCATCATGCAAATTGCCGGCAAGCAGGCTTTTATATAGCGTGGCGTAGTCAGTATTTGCAGGCAACAAACCCGTATTCCTGTCTTTCAACATATAGATGCGGTCATGAATCTTATCATCCAGCGGGTGCGCCCGGTAACCTGAGGAAGCAACGATAGCATGGTATTTACCGTCTTTTGCACCAACGATGGCCACATCCGGAGGATAATAAAAACGGCGCGCGTCTTCTTGTGCCGCACCGCCAAGGTCTGCAATACGACCACCTGAAACCGATTTACTCAGAGCAGAACCATTGGTATTATCGATATCAAAGCGGAATATCTGCCCACCCATATCAGCTGCATACAGACGGTCGATGAAACCATCACCGCTGATATCCAGCGGTTTAACACGCGCCGGAATACTGTACTCCATATCGGTCACAGCAACATCACCATTCTTACCGCCAGACCATAAACGCTCACCTGTGGTAGCGTCAGCAATAAATATTGCACGACCCTCGCTATCAGGTGTTCTTACTGTTGCGCTGTCCTGTGCCGGATCATAACCGCCACCGAACATCAGCACGGTTTTCTCATCGGCACCGTCTTTAATCCTTTCAACATTGATCGTAGACCAGCTCTGACCGAGCTCAGTGTAATCACCGGTGCCGCCCTTGATGACCCATAACAACTCAGGCTGGGTCCTGTCAGTCACGTCCAGGGCATAGATATTTTTGCCGCCGCGGCGCATGCCGACGTAGAGATACACATGATCCGTACCATTGATGATACCGTCATCATCTTTATCATTGATCCATGCTGCTACACTGCCATCCAGCCCATAAAGTTTCTTACCACCAGGATTCTCCATCGCTGTTACCAGGTTAGGCAGCAGTTCCTGCGGGATAAATGAAAATTCTTCGAGACCGGTATCCGCATCGAAGGCATGCAGATAACCGTCATTGGTCGCCGCATAGATCACCAGGTCAGGATTGGCGGCAGTGCCGCCATACTGTACCAGCGACGGCTCTGAGTGCAGGGGGTCACCCATCTGTGGACGCGCATCATCATACGTGTTCGCCGCACCAAACTGGCTTAAAGCATCGATACCGGCTGCCCAGTTGATTATAGTCTCACGGTAAGGCGTACCTGCCACGATTTCCGGATAACCGGTAATACCTATCAGAGCATCTGTCAGGCTGGCATTCGTCACCTCGACCTTGTTCGAATTAGCATACAATGCTTTTGTGGTCGGTACATTTACACCACTGGCCACACCGGTATAGCTTCCAGTATAGGTAAACACATTGCGTGAAGCAGTCAACACACTGGCTGCACCACCGATGCCCACCTCTTTACCGTCTGCAGCACCAGCAGTCCAGAAACTTTTCGCTGTATCACCGAAGAAACCGGTAGCAGCATCAACCGCATCATTACCCAGCTGGTCGGCAACAAACGGCAGTTTTTCAGTGGTATTGCCATCACCATCATCATCGTTAGCATCCACATAGAATTTGAGCTTGTATTTTTTCAGATTACCCGCCCAGTGGTTGCCGTCACCCGGTTTGAACAATGTGAAATATAGGTCTTCGAGGTGGGTAGAACGGTTAAAGGCGTTTACCGATACTGCCGGTGAAGAAAACGTGGTATTAACCTGCAGCGCACTGGCAACAATCCGGTTAAAGATCTCGATCAGTTCAGCCTCACTGTTTGCCGGATAAAAATCACCACCACCTTTTTTGGCGGTATCTTCCATCAGTTGAACCGCATCGGGAGAGCCCAGCTGGAAACCGATGGTGTGGGTGAGTACATGCTGTTCACCATCATGCGCGGTAACACCTGCTACCTCCGCTACATCCTTGGTAAACGCCCACTCGGAAAGCTCATCCATACAATTATCGATGGTTGAAGTACCCGACTTAAATGCATCACGGTTATCGTCATACCACGTTCCCGGTGTCAGGTCAGTATTACAGGAACCAGTATTAAAACCGGGCAATACCGACTTACGTGTAACATTCAACTCATCATTGGTTGGCGTACCATCACTTAACAGCACGATATAATTTTTATCACAGGTAGAAGTAATCGGTGAACGGAACACTTTACCGCCCGGCATCATCGTGTCCGCCGTTACCTGGTTGCCCGGGTTTGATAACAGACTAAAATCTGCCGCTTTGCCGCCAAAGTAAAGCAATGCCTCATAATAGACCTCAGAGAGAGGCGTCCAGCCGCCATATTGCAATGTCGACAAACGGGTGAAGAAATCATTCCGGTCAGCACCCACATCAAGGATAGGATATTGAACCGCACCGCCATTCGCATTATTCTTAGAATCAAATCGCATCAGACCGATATCAACACGGGTATTTCCGCGCACCATGATCTCGACGGCCGACTTAACCTGTTCGAGACGATTTTTAGGGCTCAGGGGAACCGTATTATCCTGCAGGTAATTCAGATAATTACCGAGGAACAATTGAAGATTACCGGAACCGCCTGCCCATACCTGGTGCGGCACTTCAACATCGGCCGGATCTGTACTCGTATATTCGACAGCATCTGCAATGAAGACATCTTGTCCGCCGCCGGGATTATCACCGTGGATACCGCTATCGGAAAAACACTCGACCTTATAAGCACGTTCAGCATTGGTACCAATCGTCAATTCGCGCCACCTGTTTTTTATCGTATCGTATTGCGCTAACTGGTCAGAATAGGTACCTATCCTTATCAGTGCACCATCCGGAGTCGGTGTTATTATTTTACCTTTTTCGACAAAGTCACCATTGATATCGTAAACATCCGCCAGATAACCCGCAACGGAATGATCACAGACCAGTGCTGTGCGATCAAACCAATTAGTATTGGTCGCACAGTCCGGCAGCTTGCCATTATCAACAAAATAAACACCGGTG
>DAOVJH010000048.1 GCA_030673345.1 Pseudomonadota bacterium | reverse complement strand
TATATACCTGGCCGAAATTTCTTACACTATAATGCTTTAAATAGTGTAGGGATCTGAATGTGATATATTTTGTTGGTGTGATGTGGTTTGTTTTAAGTTGTGTTTTGTTTATAGTGGTGCGGGTGCTTGCAGTAGTTCGCTATCGTTAGATGATGGGCCGCTCAGGGTGTGTAAGAAGTCTTCCAGTTGTTGAAGTTCCTGTCTGTTAAGTTCGATCGGCAGAAGATCACTGTGTCCGATCAGTGACTTTGGTCGGGTATTATAGTGTTCAAGCACTTCGGCCAGGGTGGTAAACTGACCCGAGTGCATGTACGGAGCTGTCTTGGCGACGTTACGCAAACCGGGAACCTTGAAAGCGCCGATGGTTTCATCCCGGGTTACTTTAGCAAAACGTAGTTCAATACAATCGTTTTCATCGGCATCACTGTAGTTTCCCAGGCAGTTGAATTCATTTGTCAGCGCTTTTCGGACGCCATTAAAACGGCCCCAGTCTTTCTTCAGATCTTCTGTAAATGGGACTCCAGCATTGTGAAAACCATTATGGGTAAAAAGGGGCCCCTGATGGCAGGTGACACACATTGCTTTGCCAATGAACAGGCGCAGGCCATTTGCTTCACTTGCTGTCATCGCAGTTTTCATCGCTGAGACATCCTCTGCCAGTAGCGCCTCTACATAACGATCAAAACGGCTCCTTCCCGGTACGAGTCGGCGTTCATAAGCAGCGATGGCTTTACCAATGTTGGTGAATAGTCGGTTGATGGTGTTCTGGTCTTCGACGCTCATGTCGATCCACGCATCCAGTATTTTTCTGTCTGATGCGAGTGGGCCCGCCTGACGGGGGAAACGTTTGTTGTCTGAGAGGTCTGGTATTGAGCCGAAAATCGCTTCGTAAGCTGAACGATATGTAGGATCATCGTGTATCAGATGCGCATGAAAACTGCGGTCACCACCGTGTTCACGGCCATCTTCCAGTGGTCCTAGTGCCTGTGCCCACTGGCTGTCGGCCCGGCCGTCCCAGAAAAACCAGGGGCTATAGGCGACGCCAGATATGGCTGGTGCACTACGTGTGGTCTGACCGATTCCCTGTGCGCGAGCCAGACCGTCGGTGAACGCTTTTTCAGGATGATGGCATGATGCACAGCTGACTTTGCCGTTTGCACTGAAGCGTGGGTCAAAAAATATTGTCTGTCCAAGCTTTGCCGCATCCGGGTCATCAGCAAATCTGTTTGATGGATCAACGGGTAAGGGTTGAAGCTTGCCTAGCCATTGTGCGCTCAAGGTGGCAATTTCTGATTGGTTCCAGTCCGGATAAGTTGAGTAGTCTTCCTGTTTGCTAGACGTTGTACTCTGTGTCGTCTGTTGAGCTTCAGCCGTACTGGAAAGGATTGCCAGGATGATGAGTAACGGCAGGGCGTGAGTGTGCAAACTTGTAATTGATTTCATGTGTCGTGGTTTATTTTTTTCGATATATGAATTAGTGGTGTCATGGCAGTTCGACATTAATTAATACTTTCTCAGTTTGGCCATCTGTGCGGATTAGCATCCATAACTCCCAGTGACCGCTCATGCTGAATTTGAGCCCTTCGATCAGATAGTTGCCGCCTCCGAGTGTCCGTGTGACCCTGGGTGCTGTTGGGAAACCGTGTTTGTGGGCGGGCATACCGCCATAAAGTGAAATTTTTGCATCATCCACCGTGTGGCCTTCAGCTGTTTCGATGTGCAGTTCCCAGCTATGTATTCGGTTTAGTGGTATCGGCTCCACCTTACTGTGATAACTGACACGGTAGAGTCCCCGCTGGCTTAATCGGGTTGTAGACGTATCAGGTCCTGTGTCTTTGATCAGGTTACCGTTATTGATTTTACTGTTTACAGCAGAATCTTTTGTACAAGCGGACATCGAAAAGATCATCGTAGTAATCAGTAACAGGCTGATGCAAATATATTTTGTCGTATTCATTTATTTTGTAATTCTTTAGTATTTATCTGGGCTGTTATCTTCAGTTTTTAGCAACTGTTGGATTTATGTACTGGTTTTCCATGTTTAGTAAAACCACAATTAATAGACGTTTATAGGTTGCAGGTTATTCAAATAATATTCGAAAGATAAAAAATGGCGCTGCCCTTAACCAAAAGGGACAGCGCCATAAGATGGAGATTGAAACCTGGTTATTACAGTTTCATTTTAGTCATCGTCACCATGGCCTCTACGACCATCACCACCGACAACCAGGCGTCCTAACCATGAAGGACCTGCACCAAAGGCTGGCTGTACTTCACCAAGGTCGGAATCAGGTACACCGTCACAGTTCTTGTCGATTGCTGGTGGGTTACCTGGACAACCATTGTAAGGAACCATTTCGGTATTCTTACGGGCTGGACCCTGCTCAGCAAAGTTGACTACGTGTGTTTTCAGGTGCTCACGAAGAACCTGGGCAGGTACCCAGAAGTCGTTTGGTGCAACCTGTAATACAGCTGGTTTACGGGTTGTATCAACGATGTTCTCAGTGTTAACAGGATCACATACGCCAATTACACTTGCTGTATTCGGATCAGGATTGAATGCACCACATGGGAAGCGCATGTTACGTCCACCTGAAGTACGGCACTGACGATCGGTGCCTTCACCGTTAGGATAACAGCTGACCACTGTGTAGATCCTGCTTGGATCGATCTGCTTATCATTGAGCTCCATAGACAGGATCCTGCCGCCAACGGTTTGCAGTGGTACGGATGTTGGTGAGTTCTCCAGATCCAGCACGAACTTCATGTTGTCGGAGAAACCCATCCACCAGCCACCACGGTGACGGAATGGATGCGGATCAAAGATGCCTTCGAGGAAGCTTTCGTAGCGACCACGTAACAGGCCACCAGTGAAATCAACCAGTGATACAGCTGGTGTGAACGGCATATAGTTATAGATTTCACCCACGGTGATAGCACCGTCTGAGAAACCACCATCAGGACCGTCCAGTGGTGTACCCATCGCTAAAACAGGGATATCGAAGCGGAAGCCGTTGCTGATAGCAAAAGCTGTATCATCTGTCATAGCAGGGTCGCCAGTATTCTTACCGAGAGCCAGTGTGGCATCACCGATGAAGTTGTTCATGAAATCACCAACAACATCACGGCGCTCCAGTTCAACTTCGGTGTAACCAGCTACAGAATCAAGCGGAGTACACAGTTCATGACCAAAGCCGTACTTGAAGCCGCCTGGGCCAAAGGTATGACATTTGAAATCAGGGCCTGAGTAGAACTCTTTAGTGTGTTCTTCTACCAGTGCTGCAATACCGCCAGCAACGAAATAGTCACTGGTATCGTCAGCAACTTCGTCTGTCAATTCGTGCAGAACGAAGTTGAAGTCTTCTATTTCATCACCTTCGACTTCAAGTGTCAGTTCGCCAAGGTAAGCGTCCTCGCCAGATTCGACGACGATAACGTCTTTTCCACTGAACACGTTCTTAATTTTGATAGCTTGAGGGATGGACTCGTGAGTATCACCACTCAGTATTACGTCGATACCTTCGATTTCAAGCGCCATCTGGATATTGTCGCCAAGACCCAGTTCAGTCGCCAGTACGATGATATCGGCACCAGCCATTCTCGCTTCCTTGATATCCTGTGCCAATTCGTTATAACCTTTGGTGAAACGGAAGCCGAGGTTGAACAATGGATTCTGTACAGGCAGGCGAGTTGAAGTAATACCAACATAACCGACTTTTACATCGTTAGCTTCACGGATTACCCATGGTTTAAATACACGGTTTTCAGGTCTAAGATCTGGTTTACGTGCTGCGCCAACGGCATTCTGTTTGAACCAGTAAACGTTGTTGGCGACAACATCGAAATCGGCAGGGATAACATTACAGACGTCAGGGCCTGCTTTACCGGTACATTCTGGAATAGAGCCGCTCAGAGTGGTCTGGTTATTGGGTGACATGATGATAGTGCCTTTCAGGCTATCAACATAACGGTTACGTGTTACGCGTGTGCCGTAAGCCCAGTCCCAGTTTCCCATGACGAAACCGTCGATGCCGAGTGAGTTGAAGATTGGCATGATGGCATTACCCAGAGTGAATAATACTTCACCACCACCGTGTGTAGCGTCACCGACCATAAAGGTCAGGCTGTTTTCTACGCCGACCCTTTCACGGATTTCCTTAATACCGGTTGCAAGTTTTGCAACACCACCGGCATTCTCACGGTTACCTGAAGTGATGAAGTCTTCATCGTGGGAGCGCATGTGACCATGGATATCACTGACGTGAATCAATGTGATCTCCTTGGATTTTGACGCAAACGCCTGTGGGCTTGCGGCTACTGACAGTCCTGCCAGTGCTACAATGCACAAGGCATGTAAGCGTAATCGTTTATTTCGTTGGGGGTTCATTTGTTACATCCTCTGTGGTCTTTATTGATGTTGTGATTGTTTTTGGTTGCATTTTTTATAATTTAAGCACCAAAGATTTTATGGTTTAATCTGGTGTATAAGTACTGGGGCGTCCCCCGTAATCGCATAGGGGGAACCCTATAAAGTTGCAATTAGACTAGTTCCTGGGAAGTGCCTGCTTTTGGCAGGAATGAAACAAAATAACACTATGGATTATGTATATACTGTGCGAGAATTTATCGTTTCCGGTGCCTATACGCGCTAGCCTTTAAGTGATGAGATATTTCTGCTTCCCATGTGTTTCTTTATTTTTAGCTGATTAAATAAGTAAATGAAAAATTTATTTGAACAAGCGCTTCGATGTTTGCTTATTGATGATCCCGAAAGAAAGGTTGAACAGGCTCAGTCTCTGCAGGTGGCCTGGTCAGAGGGAAAATTAACATTAGATCCAACAGTAGATATCAGATCTTTAGAAGTACCTGGCCGGCCCGAGCGGCCTGAACTGGTTGACCCGAGAGAAGTGCCAAGGCGTAACTTTTCCAGTTTAAAAGGTCGCTTGACTTTGGTGCATGCGATCGCACACATCGAATTTAACGCGATCAACCTGGCGCTTGATGCGGTGTATCGGTTTCAGGATATGCCTGCGCAGTATTACACTGACTGGTGCCGTGTTGCAGCTGAAGAAGCCAGGCATTTTATGATGTTATCTGATTACATGGGTAGTCATGGTATGTCATACGGAGATCTGCCCGCACACAATGGATTATGGGAGATGGCGCTAAAAACGGATTTTGATGTGCTGGTCAGAATGGCGCTTGTGCCGCGTGTACTGGAAGCCAGGGGGCTTGACGTTACGCCTGGCATGATCGAAAAACTGAAGACTACCGGTGATGAGAAGTTAATAAAAATACTTCAAATAATCTTTGATGAAGAGATCGGTCATGTCAAAATAGGCAGTTACTGGTATAAATCATTATGTGAAGACCGTCAGTTGGAAACGGATGCAACTTTTATCAAATTGATTGAAAAATATATGCAGGGTGCTCGATTTGGCCCTTTTGAAACCGAGGCGCGTATCGAAGCAGGATTCAGTCATGAAGAGTTGCAGGCTCTGCTGGACCATTTTTGACCTGTAGCAAAGTTCCTGACGTATCATTATAATCGTCTACATTGAATAGCGATAAATAATCGCTCCCCAAAATTTTAGTGGTGTTTTTAACTATGGAAAAAAACCTGATATTTAAACTATTCCTGTTGCTCATCATGCAGGCAGTAAGTGTCAATGTTGCAGCTAAGGCAAAGACTGAAAATGAAAAGAAGTCACAGGATGTGTATCAGCTGGTATACATTGAACGAGAGCCTGGAACGGATGAATACGAAGTGACCATGCTGGTATCTGACCGCTACATCAGGATCGATGAGACAGGTGAGGATAGCGGCTACATCATTTATGATGATAAAAAGAAAGTGATCTATAGTGTCGCGCATCAGGATAAATCTACCCTGGTCATCCATCAGCATGCGTTTTCTGAAAAGGATTCACCTGTACAGCCAAAAGTTGAATATCTTCAGCTGGCTGATGCACCGATGGTCTCTGGTAAAAATATCTATAATTATCGGGTATTTGTCAATACTGGAGCGGGTGTCATTGATAAAGAAGAGACATGTACCGAGATTCAGCTGGTCGAAGATATTTTGCCTGAAGTGAGAAAAATATTATTGAATTACCAGAAAGTTGTCTCAGGACAGCAGGTGAAAATGGTCGACAATAAGATCACTGAGATGCAGACCAGTTGTTTCTATGCTGACCAGATATATAACACTGGCGCCTATTATAAGAAAGGGCTGCCTATACAGGAGTGGCACAGTAATGAACGTTCGAAGATATTAACGACCTATAATAAAATATCTGTAGACCCTGATAAATTTAAGATACCTGAAAACTATCGTCAGTTTTCGATTGGCAAAGACTCGAAGCGCCCTTTGCAATAAGTGTTTATATTTAAAACGTGTTTTTGGCCTGGCTGACAATGCCTGCTATCGGCCAGAAACAGGCATCAAGAAACAAAAGATTTATGTCCACAGATGAACGCAGATAGACACAGATAAAAAATCATAACGAGTAACCGTCATACCGGCATGTTTGTAGCCGGTATCCATCTTACAGGCCAGTACCCAGCTAAGGTATGGATTCCGGCTACAAACATGCCGGAATGACGAGTCTTTATTAATCGTTTTTTATCTGTGTCTATCTGCGTTCATCTGTGGATAATATGTTTTTGAACTTTGCACAGCGTCAGCTAATGCTCAAATTCTGCCTTTTCGGTTTCTGACGTCTATCGTCAGCTTACGTTTTAATTGATAAATTAACTTAAGTGTAAGTTTGCAATTTGAATCCGGCGTTATCCTTTACACGTAAATAACTGCCTGTTTTATACCAGTCACCAAGTACGATCCTTGTCGTTTGCTGACCATTGATTGTTTTTTGATGGACAGCAGGGCGGTGTGTGTGGCCATGTATAATGACGTTTACTTTGTTGTCGATGAAAGCTTTGTCCGTTTCATGCTGGTTTACATCCATGATGGCTTCTTCTTTTTCAGTCATCGATTTTTTACTTTTATCTCTGAGGTCTTTTGCGATCTGAATCCGCTCTTCGAGGCTTCTGCTTAATATGTCCTGTTTCCACTGTTCAGATCTGACCATCTGGCGAAATTTCTGATATTCGATATCATCGGTACATAAGGTGTCGCCATGCATCAACAGGACATCCTTACCATGTATCTTTATCTTGTATGTGTCGTCGTTTATTAACTCGAAGTGACATCGTTCAGCAAGTTTGTCTCCAACGAGAAAGTCACGGTTACCATGCATGAAATAGATTTTGGTGCCATGTTTTTCAGACAGTTCAATCAATTTATCGAACACAGGTGTCAAAGCGGGTGATGGATCATCATCACCAAGCCAGTATTCAAGAAAATCGCCTAGTATGTAGAGTGCATCAGCCTGTGACGCCACATCATCAGCAAACTGCAGGAACAGTTTGATGATGTGCGGGCGTTCGGGTGAAAGGTGTAGATCTGAGATGAAGACGGTGTCTTGCATCGCTGTAGTCTATGATACGGTTGCTTTGTTGATGGTGACAGTCTCAACAGGTACGTCCGCATGGCCACCGTCATTACCGGTGCTAACCGCTGCAATCGCGTCAACGGTGTCCATGCCATCGGTGACTTTACCGAATACGCAATAGCCCCAGCCAGCGCCAGACGGTGCGGTATGGTTTAAAAAAGTATTATCATTATGATTGATAAAAAATTGTGCCGTTGCTGAGTGAGGGTCATTTGTTCTTGCCATGGCGATGCTGCCACGGTCATTTGGCAGGCCATTGTCTGCTTCATTTTTAATCATGTCTTCAGTTTTCTTCTGTACCATGCCTGGCATGAAGCCGCCGCCCTGGATCATAAAATTAGGGATGACACGGTGAAAGATAGTGCCATCAAAAAAACCGTCATTCGCATAAGCCAAAAAATTCTTGACCGTTTCCGGTGCTTTTTCATCATTGAGTTCGATGACGATGTTGCCGTGGCTGGTTTCTAATGTGACTGTAGACATAGTTGTTCCTGTTGAGTTAATGGTGTCCCGAGAGGGAGTCGAACCCCCGACCTGCCCCTTAGGAGGGGGCCGCTCTATCCAGCTGAGCTATCGAGACAGTTTGCTGGTATTTGGGCATCGCCGGAATCTATGAT
>DAOVJH010000028.1 GCA_030673345.1 Pseudomonadota bacterium | reverse complement strand
GCACGGTTCATACGCGCGTACGTTCCCCGCCATGCTGCCGGTACTTTCTATGGACCGCGTTTATTATCGCGGAATCGATGTCGTCAGTTGTAAACGCCTGCACAGCAAACCGTGGAGCAGCCTTTCAGACCACACGCCGCTACTCGCTGAGTTCAGGCTGCTCTGACCAGGCAGCCCAGAAATGCATAACGCCCCAAAAGGGGCGTTATTTTTAAAACTAAAAAAGGCGATGACCTAAGTAATGTGTAGTTTTATCATATCGACAACATCATCACAGGCGTTGGCACATGCCTTACACTCTTTATGCTGATCATGTTTATTACATTCTTTGGCACAATCCACGCAGACTTTTTCACACACCTTTGCATACTCTTTGGTGTAACTTGAATTCGATGCCACCAGGTAAGCGAAACCGCCACAGATCGCCATCATCTCGTGCGCTTTGCTCGCGCACTCAGCCAGATCTGTATCACCTTCTGTAAAACTGACTAAACAGTGAGAGATACAACGGCGGCCTTTATCTGTACAACCGTTTACCGCATCCATCAAGTCGCTCAACTGTGTTGAATGTTTACTGTGGTCATGCTCTTTTGATGCTGTTGATGATGCTGAACCTGCATATGCCATGGTTGCAGCTGCGCCCAAACCGAGCAGTACGTCTCGACGACTGATGCCGTCTTTTTCCTGCTGCGACTTTACTGATAGAGTTTCTTTTTTTGACATTATTGTTCTTCCCACTTGTTTATTTTGAACAATCAGTTGTACTACAGGAACCGGTCAAAAATCAAGACTTATGTATTATTTCTTTAAATAAGGATCAGTTTATGCGATTACGGAAGATACTGGAGAGAGAAAAATAAAACTTTGTCTGAGGCCATTACGACAAGGCGGCTTTTATCCGCTCAGCGACCCGGAACGCATTAGCATATATCGTCCAGGTGTATGGCACGCTGCCGCCGGTAGGCATGAAGCTGCCATCGGTGACATAAAGATTTTCAACATCATGTGCGCGGCAGTCTGCATTGAGCACTGAAGTCTTTGGGTCATTACCAAAACGGCAACCGCCAGCGACCAGGTTTTGCGGCGGCGCACCGCTGACGTTCGAACGAATATTTGTCGCACCCATCTTTTTGAAAACCTTACTGGAATGCTCGTTGATATATTCACCTACTTTCAGGTCATGCTCATGATAACCGATGCGCACTTTCGCTACCGGCGAACCCCACTTATCTTTCAGTTTTTTATCGAGGCTGACAAAACAGTTATCTGTCGGCAGCCAGTCACAAAAGATCTCATAACGCAGTGTCTGGCTGTCGGTAAAGATCGACTTGAGATTTTTCTGTAATGCACTGCCCCATACCAGGTCGTCACCATCCCACTTGGCACTCAAGGCCTTACCCATGGTGTTTGGATGGCGCAATAGAAAATCCACGGTGCCGCCTTTTAAACGTCCGCCCATCTTTTTGTCATCTATAAAGTACCAGTCCTGCAAACCACGGTTCACAAACGGCCCTCTTGTTCTCATCTCATCAGCTGCCTGCCTGTCCATACCTGCATACTCAAAATCGCCATTGCCGGAACCACCGGCTGAGAACAGTAAATTTTTACCCACCTGTCCGTTATTATTGGCAAGCCCCTGCGGAAATTTTGGCCCGGTTGATGACAGTAACAGGCGGCTGGTTTCTATCGCCTGGCAGGCGACCACAAATAACTTTGCCCTAATGCTCTGGCTGTCACCGTTGGCATCATAGTAATCAGCTGAAACCACTTTGCCTTTGACATCGCTACTCAATCGATAAACCTTGGACAGCGGTTTTATCTCGCAGTGTCCTGTCGCGACCGCCTGGTTTAACAAGGCCGCCCTCGAACTGCCTTTAGCACCAGAAGAACAACCATAACTGCCACAGAAGCCGGAGTATTCACAACTTCTGCGCTGACCTTTGTTACGCGATAAGATTGCTCTTGGCGTTGGCAGTGAATGCAACCCCATGCTGCGACAGGCATCATCGATCTGCCGAGATATCGGGTGTTCAGTTGTTGGTGGATATGGAAAATCTTTACTCGAACGCGGTTCCGCAAAGGGGTGTTCAGTGAACTTACCGGAGATACCGACTTCTTTTTCGACCATGGTGTAATACGGTTCCAGATCTTCATAACTGATGGGCCAGTCAACGACATTGGCGCCTTTTATTGCACCGAACTCGGAACGCAAGCGGAAGTCTTCCGGTTTGAGCCGATAGAAAAAACCACTCATCAGATTAGACGAACCTCCGACACAGTTACCGTTCCAGAAATCCCATCCGGAATCTGCGGTCGACTCACCTACCCAGTTTCCGTCATCATCAGTATCTTCGATCACATGCTGCTCTTCAGAAAGCTTCGGCGTATAAACACTACGGCGACAGCAGGCAAGTTCATCTTTGTAAAAATCTTTTTCGGTAAACCAGGGGCCTTTTTCCAGAACCACCACTGAGTATCCGGCCTTCGCCAGTGTCAGTGCGACAGGACCGCCACCGGCACCGCTGCCGACAATACAGACATCATAATTATCTATCATGCCTTACTCGTACTCCTGTAGCGTTTCTGCAGAAGCTGTTCCCAGGTTTTATCTGCAGGCGGTCCTGGATATCCCGGCTGATGCTGCAGCCATTTCCAGCCGCTACCGTTTTTATTACCACCGTAAACCGGATCCATCAACAGTGCTTCAAGGGTATAGGTGAGCAGTGTCGAAACCCAGTTGTGGCCAGCCATACTTTTAACGATCGCTTCTATGGTTTCCTGTTGTTGTGATACGGTTAATTGCAGAAATGTTTTTTTGTGGTTTTCCTGTGTCAGGCCATCCAGCCAGCCGATACCGCGGAAGATGAATCCTTTGTCTTCAGCATCAGCCTTCGGGTTTTCGATGGCAGCGTGAAGATAGACAGTCGCACCGATATCGGAGGCGCCGGGCACATCATCCGCCGATGGGAACAGGACTTCCTGCACCTGTGCAAGCGTCTGCCATTCTGGTTCTTTCTGCCAGTCAGCTATCACCTGCTTTGCTTTTGACTGACGGCTTTCCGCAAGTGCAGCGGCCGGATACGTTGAAGCCAGAGAACCCAACAGGGCCATGCGGGTCATAAACTCACGCCGGCTGATAGCCGTTTTCTCGCAATCACTCATCATGGTTTTTCCATCGTTCGAAAAAAACCATCAACTGTCGCTCAGAATATTTTTTATTCTCTCGAAACTCTGCCGTATCCTGCGAATGCAAAACGTTGCCACTGCTATCGGTAATGTACATATGCGGATAACCTTTCACTGGAGGAAAAACACGCATAAAGTCGGCATTATCATTTGCATCACTGATGTTCACCTTGAGCACGACGAAGATCTCGTGAAGACGCTTCTCCACATCCGGATGCTCTTTGATAAAACGATCCAGCACATGGCACCAGCTGCACCAGTCACCACCAACTTCGATCAGCACTTTACGCTGCGTTTCTTCAGCCAGCTTCAGAGCCTTTCGACCATCCGCGTTCGGGTTACGGTGCGCATCATATACCCTGCTGTAATCAGGCAGTTCACCTGAAAACTTCGAAGCAGTTACATCAGACGATACTGATACCAGCATAAATAAAAATATAAAAACCGGTAACAATAAATGTCTCATCCTAAAGCTCACCCTAAGACACACACTCAGTTTTCTCTGACAAACTTTTCTCTATTTTTATCCGTCAATGCTTTTAAAAAACTTACGATATCGTTCACCTGCTGATCAGCAAGCTCTTCATCCAGCTGCAGCGTGCCCATCTTGCGCACAGCTTCATCAAGTGTCGCAATTTTTCCATCATGAAAGTACGGTGCAGTCAAAGCCACGTTACGCAGCTGTGCCACTTTAAAGAACATACGGTCATCTTCATCTTTTGTCAGTGTATACATCCCCTGGTCAGCCTGATTTTCATAAGGGTTTTCTTTGCCGAGCGGCTCATAGGTTTCACCGCCGAGCAATATTCCATCATGGCATGACTTACAGTCGATCTTCATAAAGACTCTTAGTCCACGCTGTTCAGCTTCGCTCAATGCTGCTGCATCACCGTTCATAAAATCATCAAATCGACTCGGTGTTATCAATGTACGCTCAAAAGCAGCGATAGCTTCAGCGATGTTCTGATACGTTACCGCCTGTTTGTCATCGGGAAAAGCTTTTGCAAAAGCAACCGGGTACTCAGCAATTTTACGTATCTTGTCTTCAACTGTTTGTTCATCAGGCATGCCCATTTCTATCGGGTTAAGGATGGGGCCTTTGGCCTGCTCGACCAGGTCTTCTGCACGGCCATCCCAGAACTGGCTATCCTGCCAGCCGGCATTTAAAACCGTCGGGCTGTTACGCGTTCCTTTCTCACCCCTTGCACCGGGTGACGTCGGCAGGTTATCAACACCGGCGGAACCGTTATCCAGGATATGGCAGGAGGCACAGGACTGCTTGTCATTGATAGACAGGCGCTTTTCAAAATAAAGTTTTTTACCCAGCGCGATGCGTTCCGGCGTATCACTTTCCGAGCCGGGCATGGTCTGGGGCAATGGTGAGAAAAAACGGTTTGCGCGAGACATCAGCAATTCAACATCTTTGGCAACAACGTTTGTGGTGACCACAAACAGAAGTACCGTCAGTAACCAAATAATATTTTTAACTTTCATTCATTTAACCTATTTATTACCAATTCATGTATCACAGCATGGCACGAACCACTACTGGCCAGGCCTGTGAAATGTTTTCCAGATCATATCCACCACCGCCAAGTGCGACCAGCCTGCCATCACAGCATTCATCGGCAATCTGGCACAAACTTTCAGCAGCCAGTTGATAAGACCGTGTCGTATAATCAAGATGCGTGATCGGATCGCCCTTCAGACTGTCAGCACCACACTGAAAAATTATAAATTCCGGTTTTATCTCCCGAATAAAGGCTTCCGCTTTTTTCCAGCTTTTTGCAAAAGCATCGTCACCGGCCATTTTTGGCATGGGCACATTCATCTTGGTTCCTTTTGCCGGACCGTCACCGACTTCATCAGCATCACCGGTTCGGGGATAACAATCATCTTCATGAAAATCGACGATGAATACATTGCTATCACTATCGTAATTATAAAACACACCATCGCCATGATGCGCATCGATATCGACGTAGAGAATTTTCTTTAACGGATAGTGACTGCGTATATGCTCTATGGCGATAGCGCAATCATTAAACACACAAAACCCGCTGACATGATCACGGAATCCATGATGCAGACCGGCGATGGGTATAAAACCACGTCGGAACTGGCCCGCCATCACCCTGTCGATCATGTCGAGCACTGAGCCGACCACGCTCGAAGCGGCTTCGAAAATGCCTGTGCGAGCGGGCGTATCCCCCTGGTCCAGGTAACCAGTACCTGACTGGCAAGCCTGCCTCACATGTTCGATAAAGGCATTATTATGAAATAATTTCAGGTCATCAATTTTGCATTGCACGGGCGCTAACCATGACACCTGTTCAGACAACGCCTGCGCTTCCATACCATCGATAAAAGCCTGTTGCCGAACAGGACCGAATACATGTGTATCGCCAAAGTGGTAATCAGCCAGAGACGGGCCGGTGATAATAGCAACGGAGGAATCAGACATAGCAAACAAGTAGATACTTAATATAGATCAACAGAATACACTAAAAAGAGTAACAATTACTTGATATATACCGGCAACACATATACATTAGATTTCACTAATACAAGGTGTTCGATCAATGCAAGGCGATACACAACCCGAGCTGGAACTGGAATTTGAATTCTCCATCAAACCCTCAGATATCGAGGAGTTCAGTGCCATTCTGCTGGCATTTAGCGGTAACGCCATTACCTGGGATGACGACGCTGAAGAAATATCTGTCGCGCGTATAAATGGGCATCGTCTGGATATTGCGCTTGCCCGTCAATCCTATGACGACCTGCAGGAACTGTTCGATTCTGTCTCACCCGAAATTTCAGATCTTGGCGCACATATCATTTCAAATAATAACTGCTTTGTTGAATGCTGCAGCAAGGAAGAACCGGAAGAGACACCCTGCAGCAGCCTGATCTATATCAAAGAGCTGTGGGTGGATCCTGCATACAGAAACCGCAGCATCGGTACCGAGATGCTTAAACGCATGAGCCAGGTGGTTGATATGAATAACGCACTGGTCGCACTCAAAGCCTTCCCCATCATCGATGGCGAAACAGAAGAACGCACACCCGAATTAAAAAAACAGCTTAAACATTTCTACAGCAAGCTGGGTTTTCGCCACTCCGGCGAACACTACATGGTGAAAGATGCTCGCGACTGCCATGCACAGCGTAAGCGTGCCCAAGCTGAACAGGCCAGTTAAGAAATATAATATATGGTTTTAAACTTAACCTAACAACATATGCCGCTGGTCGAGATGACAATTTTTTATTATTTTAAATTTTTTTTACGAAAATATTAACTTCAGAATGCATTACTTGTCGCCAGTCTGTTTTTTAATACTGTCGACCGAAATAGATTGATGGCCTGATTGCTTAGCTGAGTGATTACTGCCAGCCTTATCATCCATACCTGTGTAATGAAAGTAGCGGTAGCCGTTTATCATGGCTGAAATAAAAGCGCCTTTTCCTTTCAGGTCATGCAGAAAAACGGTTGCTATATGGAAGATTGAGAAAACAACGATCAGACCTGCCAAAGCACCATGAAGTTCATACATCGGATTTCCAAAAAAAATATAGGAAGAGTTGTACAACAGGCCGCTGATTGCGCAGCCGGCTAAAACAAGAAAAAACACCGGATAAACAGGCAACCATAATGGGTTATGCGCATACCAGTTCGGCAACGGGAAACGGGCAAGGCTGAGATAAAACTTTACCATCTGTACCATCGCCTGCAGCTGTGATTTCTCCGGGATCAATGCGCGCCAGTTATTGCTGCCGGGGAAAAATAAAAGAACCACACGGAGCGCGAGCGCCATCAGTATCACCTGTCCTGCGATAATGTGCCAGTCTAGCCAGTACGTATAATTAGCATCATCATGCGCCAGCGCCCAGGCACTGCCGATCTGAAAGAGCACGCCGCCTGCGATTATCCAATGGCTTAAGCGTAACCAGGCCGACCATACCAGTACGTAGCGAATGTTTTCTTGTTGCATGTTTTAGAGTTTTTAAAATATTTTTTTGAAATTACTTCTGCATCTTTGCAGGGGTTATTCTTACTCTACTAGCTCAGGTTAAACCTGCATCGCGGAATAAAGCTCCGCTCCCACAGGGAGCGGAACGCTTACATATCATTTCGCTGTAAATTACAGACCGAGTTTTTCAGCAACGAAGTCAGCATCTTTATCACCGCGTCCAGACAGGTTAACCAGTATCGTCTGATCGTTTGTCATGGTCGCAGCTGTGCGCATGGCATATGCGATAGCGTGCGCACTTTCCAGGGCGGGGATAATACCTTCCAGCCGTGACATGACCATAAATGCATCGAGGCATTCTTTATCATCTGCAGTTTCATACTGTACGCGTTTTATATCTTTGAGGTAACAATGCTGCGGCCCAACACCGGGATAATCCAGCCCTGAAGCAATGGAGTAAACAGGCAATGGGTTACCTTCACCATCCTGCAGGTTGTAACATTCAAAACCATGAATCGCACCTTTACTCCCCAGAGTCAGGGTAGCGGCATGTTCACCTGTATCCAATCCTTTACCCGCTGGTTCTACACCGACCATTTTCACATCTTCATCATCAAGGAAAGCAGTAAACAGGCCTATCGCATTGGAACCGCCGCCGACACAGGCGGTTATAATATCGGGCAACTTGCCCTGTTTCGATAAAAACTGTTCACGCGCTTCACGGCCGACGATGCTCTGAAAATCACGCACCATCTTAGGAAACGGATGCGGTCCTACGACCGAACCGATGGCATAAAAATAATTTACCGGGTCTTTAAGATATTCTTCGAAGGCGCTATCAACCGCATCTTTAAGTGTACGTGTACCACGTGAAACCGGCACCAGTTTGCAGCCGAGGATCTTCATCTTGGTGACATTCGGGTGTTCTTTTTCTATATCGATCTCACCCATATGAATCTCACAATCGATACCGACCAGCGCACAGGCGGTTGCCAGCGCAACGCCGTGCTGGCCGGCACCCGTTTCAGCAAGCACCTTGGTCTTACCCATGTGTTTGGCCAGTAGCGCTTCGCCCAGGCAGTGATTGATCTTATGTGCGCCGGTATGGTTGAGGTCTTCACGTTTGAAAAAGAGTCGTGCACCACCGCATTTTTCGGTTAGACGTCTGGCAAAATAGATAGGGCTTGGACGACCGGTATAGTCTGCATTAAGCATGGCCAGCTCCTGCTGAAAGGCTTCAGTCTGGCGAACCTGCTCATAGGCATCATTGATGTCATCCATGATCTTAATCAATTCTGGCGGTATTATCTGACCGCCATATTCTCCAAAATAACCTTTTTCATCAGGCATCGGTGCAAAATCTACTGACATGATATCTCCCCCTAACTTTGAACACTAAATGAATAGATAAAAGATAATAACGCAAATGAGAATATATTCAATCTTGTGCACGAAAGAAACCATGATTACAACTTCGTCATGCCGGCCCGATACCAGCTTTCGCCAGTGTGTCGGACAGAGTGTTTTTACTCGCGCACCTGGTTTCAGTTCCTAATGAATACTATCGGCCGTAATTCCCGCGTTGCTTGCCATGCATCTCTTCGTAATGTTTATCAAAACCAGGTGGACTTTCGACATTGCCTTCATAGATATATGAGGCAATCTTTTGTGCATCTTCTCTACTGACTGAAACCGGCGGCATGATATTAAACTTGCGTATCGCGCCACGCATCAAGGTTTTACTTGCGTCCTGTTTTTCTACCCAATCTGCCACAGCAGTAACAAATGATGCTTTGTCCGAATAAACCCCTATGTAATGCATCCTTACCGCGATGATCGGCGGTGCAACCCGCTTACTCATATCCATGCCGCCCTGGGCGCCATGGCATGCTGAACAATAGGTTTTGTATAATTGAGCACCTTGTTCCACATTGTTATCTGCCTGTGCCAGATGTGAAACAAAAATGATAGTTAATGCTAGAAAAGATTTTATGACTCTCATGATGAAACCCTTATAAAATGTTGTAACGAAAAAACTGCTGAAATTATTAGAAATAACCTGTAGGTGCGAATTCATTCGCACGCAGGCGTTAATGTCTGGCACCGCTGTGCGAATTCATTCGAACCTACAGGTATTGGCTTACTAGTGTTGTTGTTTCTGTGTCTTCATTTTCACCAACCAACACTGCGTAGATATCTAGTGAATTAATTTGCGATAAGCAAATATCGAAATAAATACCCAAACTACCGACCGTAAACTCATCGCGACTACCGTGCGCATCTCATACAACCCGCCGCCGAGTATATACAGCCCTAATATCGCATAGATGATAAGCGTTCCAGCAACAATAATAACCGACAGGCTGACAGCCCATTGTTTTTTCATCCACAAACCCGCGCCTGCGATGACATAAACAAAACCGGCCAAAAAATTAAACCACAGCACAAACGGCACATAATTACCTGCTGCCTGCCGGGCCTCACCATCGATGAAAATTACCGAACCACCTGACTTGATGGTCAGCAATCCGAACAATATCGCAACGATGGAAATCGCCCAGATAGTTAGTGGGCGAGCTAATAGGGTAGACATGACTAATGTTACCTTTTTGTATGCGTAGATACTTTACTTAAATCAAGTATCGTACTTGTTAAAGTG
>DAOVJH010000431.1 GCA_030673345.1 Pseudomonadota bacterium | reverse complement strand
GTAAAGTCGAAATATTTGGATGTCTACTTTTACTATAAGCAAACATAATGTAATAGCTTCCTAAAATAAAAAAGGCGGTGATAAATCACCGCCTTTAAGTTCACTCCAGCCTCCGAGGCTTATTTTTATATCCTAATCTACCGACACATTGTGTAGTGAGTGTCTCATTTTTTTGCTTTAGTCCCAGTTTAGTGCACCACCGGTCTGGTATTCAGTCACGCGTGTTTCAAAAAAGTTTTTCTCTTTTTTAAGATCGAGTACTTCAGACATCCATGGGAATGGGTTGCTGACGCCCTGATATTGTTCTGGCAAACCGATCTGTGAACAGCGGCGGTTAGCGATGAACTGTAGATATTCTTCAAACATGGGAGCATTCAGACCGAGTATGCCACGTGGCATGGTGTCTCGTGCATATTGTGTTTCGATCTCTACTGCTTCGCGGATCAGGTCGACCATCTCCTGTTGGAATTCAGCGCTCCAGAGATGCGGGTTCTCAATCTTGATCTGGTTGATCACATCGATACCAAAATTCATGTGCATGGATTCATCACGCAAAATATACTGGAACTGTTCAGCAACACCGGTCATCTTGTTGCGACGGCCCATCGATAATATCTGGGTGAAACCAACATAGAAGAAAATGCCTTCGAATACGACGTAGAAAGCGATCAATTCACGTAGCAGCTTCTGGTCATTTTCAGGCGTTCCAGTCTGGAAATTTGGATCAGCAAGATGTTGTGTGAAAGGTAAGGCCCATTCTGCTTTGCGTGCAACAGCCGGCAGTTCACGATACATATTAAATATTTCGCCTTCATCAAGACCCAGTGACTCAACACAGTATTGATACGCATGGGTATGCACGGCTTCCTCGAATGATTGACGCAATAAATACTGGCGGCATTCCGGGTTTGTAATGTGTCTGTAAACGGCAAGCACCAGGTTGTTGGCGACCAGTGAATCGGCACTTGAGAAAAAGCCGAGGTTACGTTTGATTACGGTACGTTCATCCTCTGTCAGGCCATTAGGGTCTCGCCACAGGGCGAGGTCAGCAGTCATGTTGATCTCTTGTGGCATCCAGTGGTTGGCACAGCCATCCAGATATTTCTGCCATGCCCAGTCGTATTTGAATGGTACAAGTTGATTAAGGTCTGCACGGCAGTTGATGATTTTTTTATCATCGACCTGGATCCGTGAAGCGCCCATCTCGATCTCTTCCAGACCAGTGCCGGTCAGATCACCGTCTAACTCTGCATCGGTTTGTTGTGGAGCATCTTCGATGATGGGGCTGACCTGAGGCGCTGCACCGGCAGTTGCCATCAGCTGTTCGTTGCTGACGATGCCATCACCCGCATGTGGTGTCCTGACCATTTCAGCTTGTGGCTGGTGAGCTTCTGAAGTGATTGTTGCTTCAGCTACGGCTGCTTGTGAGGTAACGGCTGTTTCGATATCTTCGATAACTTTCTGGTTAACACTCTGTTCGACGATATCATTCGATTGGCTTGTTACATTGGCAGTATTATTCTTTTTGTCTGCAAATTTTGCAAAAGGATCGTCCCAGTTGTTAAGCATTTTTTGTTACCTCGGTTTTTTCTGCTTCTGTAGCATTTGTTGTTATTTTGTTTTTCTTGTTCTGTTTGTTGCTTTATTTTTTCTTACGTAGCGGGTTTATTCTTGATGGTTTCAAAAACAACCACCAGGGTTTTAATGCACATGGTGCTAATGCGCGCCATGTGGTTCTCGCTTCAGTGAAACTTATGCAGATGCCATCGTGTTCACAAAAATATGCAATATCACTTTGCTCAGCTTGAGGCTTGTTAAATGGTAAGTCGTTTAAAACGTTGTTCAACTCATCCAGTTTTAATTTAACAAATAGGTTCACAGCGCCCCCTTTTTTTATTGTTGTTATTTTTTACCTGCTTCTGTCGTTATTGTTTATGAGTAATGGCTGCTCTGTTATTGGCAGG
>DAOVJH010000030.1 GCA_030673345.1 Pseudomonadota bacterium | reverse complement strand
GCAACCATGAGCGCTATCCGTTTAGCCCGCGGTTTTACCGGTCGTGATAAATTGATCAAGTTCGAAGGCTGTTATCATGGCCATGCTGACTCCTTATTAGTAAAAGCAGGTTCGGGCGCATTAACCCTGGGCCAGCCTAGTTCGCCCGGTGTACCCGCTGCACTGGCGGAACTTACCATCACCCTTCCCTATAACGATCTTGACGCTTTCAATACTGCCATCGCAGAAATGGCAGACCAGGCAGCCTGTGTCATCATCGAACCGGTTGCCGGCAACATGAACTGCATTCCACCGGTCGCCGGTTTTCTTGAAGGTGTTCGTGAGACCTGCACTAAATTCGGTGTCGTACTGATTTTTGATGAAGTGATGACGGGCTTTCGTGTCGCCCTGGGCGGCGCACAGGGACATTACGATATCGTTCCCGATCTGACCACATTGGGTAAAGTCATCGGCGGCGGCATGCCGGTGGGCGCTTTTGGCGGCAAGCGTGAGATCATGGAACACATCGCGCCGTTAGGCCCCGTCTATCAGGCCGGTACCTTGTCCGGCAATCCGATCGCGATGACAGCTGGAATGAAAACACTGGAGCTGATTTCAGCACCGGGTTTTTATGACGAATTAGCAAAAAAAGTCGCGTTCCTCACTGACGGCATTCTGGCTGCAGCAAAAGATGCCGGTATCAGCATGACCTGCAACCGTGCCGGCGGCATGTTCGGCCTGTTCTTCAGCGATCAGCAGGTAACCAGCTTTGAGCAGGCAACACAATGTAACGTTGATCAGTTCAAGGCATTCTTCCACGGCATGTTAGATGAAGGTGTCTACCTTGCACCTTCTGCTTATGAAGCCGGTTTTGTTTCTGCCGCACACACACAGGATGATCTGCAGAACACCATCGATGCTGCCGCTAAAGTATTAAAGACTTTATAACTAGCCGAGAAAATACGCATGCAATGCTTCATCTACCGCTGCAACCTTAAACCGGATATGTATATCTATCTGGCGGAGGAAGACAACTTTGAGAATGTCCCCAGGGAAATCTACGATACGTTAGGCATTGTCGAGTTTTCCATGGAGCTGGATATCACACCCGAAACTAAACTGGCCAGGGAAGACACCAGAACCGTGCTCAGCAATCTCAAAAAACATGATTTTCATATTCAGCTAGCCGGTGACGAATCGGTTGAGGCTATCATGGCACGGATAGCCGAGAAAAATAACAAAAAATAAACAAAAAATAAACAAAAACATCGACTTAAGCTACTTCTGACCTTCCCGCCACATTTCAGCTCGGTTATACTATGCCTGCTCGTCACTTCCACTTTTTTTGATGAGCGCATACAAGTTTAATTATTTACGTTATTTTGGAGTACCCTAAATGTCATTTGTGAAAATATTAATAATAAGTTTTATCGTTTCTATCATTGCTTCAATTATCAGCATCCAGGCACATGCAGCAGCAAGTTTTAGTGAGAGCTTCTCTCTGCTGATGACAGCTGATTACGCAAAACTATGGGCCGTTTCTTTTGTCAGCATATTGATCGCATCTATTCTTTCTGTAAAAATCAGCGCATCAACATCTTCTGGTTCTAATGCTGAAATCTCAGGCGACCAGGAACGCGGCACCGTTAAGTGGTTTAATGCAGCAAAAGGTTTTGGTTTCATCACCCGTGAAAACGGCGAAGATGTTTTTGTTCACTTTCGCTCTATCCAGGGCAAAGGCCACCGTTCACTGGGAGAAGGCCAGGCGGTGATCTTTTCTGTTACCGAAGGTGATAAGGGGTTACAGGCTGTTGACGTCTCTAGTGCATAAGCCAGCTTAAATCACGAATCAAAAAGGCCACTGGAAATATTTCCAGTGGCCTTTTTGATTCCAGCTTCTGTAAAAAGTTTGTCATCTCGACGTCAGGAGGGATCTTATATACCAAACCCGTTAGATCTCTCCTGAAGTCGAGATGACATAACAAAACCATATAGGCATACAGGAGTGCTGACCTGCTAACTAGGCAATCTTGATCCTCACCACTTTCATTGCTTCCATTTCTATTCCCGCAACTGATTCTATTACCGGATAATAGGTTAAGTTAACACGCTGGCCTTCTATATTTTTATACTTCTTTTTCCGTTTGTACTTAAACGGCACCTCACAGCCTTCGATCATCACGGTGTTTAACACCCACTCCTTTGTGTCACGCTGCACGTGAGAAACAACTTTCACCATCTCAGAATGCGTCAGCTTCTGGTGCGATTTCAGTAACTTGTCTACCGGGTTATTTTTCATCCAGGGAATCTCTGATTAAGTCAATTAGATTTAGGCGCAGGAAAAATTGTTCGTATGTTTCACGAAGTGAGTCGTAATAGTCACTCTTATTGCGGCGATCTTCGGGGGAAGATATGGGTGATTTTAACAAGCCTAAAATAATTAGACTTGATTAGAGCTTCCCTATTGAAATCACAAACTCTACAAGTTGATCAGGATGGATATATTCTTCTGATTGTGCGAACCACTTTGCAGAAAAACCCGCTTCATGAACAGCGTTTTTATCTCCTGTAAGCAATGGATGCCACAGCGGTAGCGGTTGACTCTCATACAGACGTTTATACGCGCAAGTTTCTGGCAACCAGTTCAGTTCAGGCAGGTTTTCCAGAGTTAACTGTATGCACATAGGCGCCGCAGTTAATCGGTTTTTATAGTCACGGCAGCGGCAGCTTTCGATATCCAGTTGCCGGCAACTTACCGAGGTATTAAATACTTCACCGCTATCTTCATCTTCTATTTTCACCAGACAGCAAAGACCGCAACCATCGCATAATGATTCCCATTCGTCAGGAGACATCTTTTCAAGCGTTTTTACTTTCCAGAAGTTTTGCATGTTCACTCTGACTGATCGCGGAATGAGAAAAATCCGCTCCTACGGGGGGCGGTGTTTTTGTAGGAGCGGATTCTTCTCATTCCGCGATCCTGCCTAAACATTACTCACCCCAGCGAGGCTGCAACTTATGCTCGACGTTCAACTGATCTAAAATCTTTGCAACAACAAAATCGATCAGGTCATCAATCGTTTCTGCTTTATTATAAAAACCGGGATTAGCACACAATATAACCGCATCCATACGTGAAAGCTTCAACATGTTTTCCAGATGGATATCTGAATAAGGCGTTTCTCTTGGCACCAGGATTAATTTACGGCGCTCTTTCAGCATGACATCGGCTGAACGTTCGATCAGGTTATTGCTCGCGCCCGTCGCTATTGCAGATAATGCACCCATCGAACAGGGGCACACCACCATTGCATCGACCATCCCACCGCCACTGGCCGTTGGCGCCGTCCATTCATCTTCACCAAACACATGTAACTGCTCTTTTGCGCAGCCATATTTTTCCATCAGGAATTGCTGCATCTCTTTACAACGGCCAGGCAACTTAATATCCGTTTCCATACCGATGACCACCTGCGCCGCTTTGCTCACCATCAGATAAACGGTGTGTTCTTTCTGCAGCAGCATCTCCAGCAGGCGAAAACCGTACTGCACACCGGAGGCACCGGTGATAGCGATAGAGATAATCTGTTTATTTTCGTTATACATTTTGCAACGCATCCAGCATCCGCTGATGAATGGCTTCAAAACCGCCATTACTCATTATCAATATGTGATCACCGCCCCTGGCTTCAGACAGCAGGTGCTCGATTATCTTATCGGTGCTTGAAAAAACATTTGCTGGCGTTTTAGATTGCGCAACAACATCACCAAGATTCCAGTCCAGTCCTTCGGGCTGATACAGGCATATCTCGTCTGCCTGTTGCCATGAGTTGCTCAGACTGTCTTTATGCACGCCCATACGCATAGTATTGGAGCGCGGTTCCAGCACAGCAAATACCTTACCTTCACCCTTCACTTCTTTCATCGCCGTTAATGTTTCTTCGATGGCCGTCGGATGGTGTGCAAAATCATCATAAACCGTTATCTCATTAACCGTCCCCCTAACTTCGAGACGTCGTTTGATACCTTTAAATTCTTTCAATGCTTCACAGGAAACCTCAACCGGCACACCGGCATGCTGTGCGGCTGCGATAGCTGCCAGCGCATTCATCCTGTTAAAAGAACCGTGCAGTTCCCAGTTAACACTGGCGACCATCTTGCCATCCAGCAGCACTTCAAAGTATTTTCCATCACTGCTGGTTTTTCCGATCGACCAGTCATCATCGCCATGATCGTTATCGTGCGTCTTATGGATCGCTGCCGTCTGCGACCAGCAACCCATCTCGAGCATCGACAATACATTTTCATCTTCCGCGTTTTTAACGATCAGGCCATCACCGGGAATAGTACGAACGAAATGGTGAAACTGTTTTTTAATTGCATCCAGGTCCTCGAAGATATCAGCGTGATCAAATTCCAGGTTATTTAAAATCGCCGTTCTCGGACGATAGTGTACAAATTTGGAACGCTTATCAAAGAAAGCCGTATCATACTCATCTGCTTCGACCACGAAGAAGGGTACGTCTCCGATACGTGCCGACAGCCCAAAATTAGCAGGCACACCACCGATTAAAAAACCGGGATTCAGGCCCGCATACTGCAACATCCATGCAAGCATACTGGATGTCGTGGTCTTACCATGAGTGCCCGCGACCGCCAGCACCCAGCGTTGATCTAATACATGTTTTGATAACCATTCAGGCCCTGATGAATAAGAAATATTATTATTCAGCACATATTCCACTACTTCATTGCCGCGTGACATAGCATTACCGATGACAACCTCATCGACATCTTCGGGAATATCAGCCGCATAGAAACCTTCGCACAGTTGAATACCCTGCTCTTCCAGCTGCGTACTCATCGGTGGATAAACGTTCGCATCACAGCCGCTGACCTCATGTCCGGCCTGTTTAGCCAGTACAGCAATACCGCCCATGAACGTGCCACAAATACCCAGGATATGAATCTTCAACAATCAAACTCCTCTAAAACTGCCATCTCATCAGATACCATCCACTTGTCTCTTTAACTGGCTGCTCCCGCAGGAAACAATAATTGCGACAGGGTGATCGAGATAAAAAACAATGAAAAAGATAGTGCCAGTGCACCAAACATCTTCATCTCTAATGCATGTTTAAAAATATGTGCTTTTACCAGCACTTCCCAGCTTATCAGTAATAAGAATAATAATGACATCGAAGATTTTAATACATCTTGCGTCGCCTCATCTGAAAGAACTAAAAATACCGGCCATGACAACAGGTTAAATAACAGGCTGACGCCGATTAAAGCACTGAAGGTCTGCAGGAAACGCGCAATTTTATCCAATGCTGCCAACACCGCATAAGTAAACGCGTACTGCACGAACACCCCCAGGAATATACCCGCATACACGTCATCGGGACCCAGGGTTGTCTGCAGCACGATGACACCGGAAACAACATAAAATATCGCCAGACGCACAGCCATCTGCCGAGAAAACGGCAGATCCTGCGGAGCAGACTTTAAAAATAGCAAAGCCAGTAATTTTTGAAGTACAGACATATCAACTTAGTGCATAATATAGGATCTGTATTATGACAAAATCTTCACTAACAATCACTCAACCTGACGACTGGCACCTGCACCTGCGTGATGGCGACACTTTAACCAGTGTCGCACCATTTACGGCTAAACAGTTCGCTCGCGCTATCGTCATGCCGAACCTGAATCCGCCAGTAACCACGGTCGTACAGGCTGTCGAATACCTCGACCGCATCCTTGCCTCGGTCGAGGGCTCTGATTTCGAGCCATTGATGACCTTATATCTGACAGATAACACGTCACCAGAAGAGATCATCGCCGCGCGTAAGAGCTGCTTTATCAAAGGCCTGAAACTGTATCCTGCCGGGGCAACCACCAACTCCGATGCAGGCGTTACCGACATACGACTCTGCGACAGGACGCTGGAGGAGATGCAAAAAGCTGGTTTACCGCTACTGATACATGGGGAAGATACAGACCCGCAGGTCGATGTATTCGACCGCGAAAAAGTGTTTATCGAGCGGACATTGCAGCCTCTAACACAGCGTTTTCCTGAGCTGAAGATCGTGTTTGAACACATAACGACAAAAGATGCCGCTGATTTCGTACTGCAATCCGGCGACAACATCGGCGCCACCATTACCCCGCAGCACTTACTATATAACCGCAATGCGTTATTTCAGGGCGGACTGCAGCCACACAACTACTGCCTGCCCGTATTAAAACGTGACACCCATCAACAGGCTCTGTTGGCGGTTATCCGTTCTGGCAACCATAAGTTCTTCCTGGGTACTGACAGCGCGCCTCACGCCAAACACAAAAAAGAAAGCGCATGCGGCTGTGCCGGTATCTTTTCTGCGCATGCGGCGATCGAGATATACACCTCGATCTTCGAACAGCAGGATGCACTCGATAAACTTGAAGCCTTTGCCAGTTTCAACGGCCCTGCTTTTTATGGACTGCCACGAAACAGCAAGACCATCACCCTGGTGAAAGAAGACTGGCAGATACCAGAAGAATACCCGCTTGGTGATGATAAACTAGTACCTTTTCTGGCCGGACAAACCATCAACTGGAAAATTACAGATAATTAAATACAACCAAGGTAGACGGCATTAACTACTGGCTAATCTTTATGCTCTGGTATCGCGGAATGCCAATAATATCAAAGCAATCCGCTCCTACAGGTATGCAGGCTTGTAGGAGCGGATTTTTTTCATTCCGCGATTTCTAGCAACGAACACCTCAACATGAATATCTACGACCACCCAGGGAAAGTGTAAAATACCGATTATGAGTGATGAAAAATTTAAATTAATGTCCCGCCGTTTTCGCGGTTATTACCCAGTTGTAGTCGATGTTGAAACCGGCGGTTTTGACGAAAAAAAGGATGCTCTGCTTGAAATCGGCGCTGTCACCCTGAAGATTGATGAAAACGGCAATATGACGACGAACAATGAATACCACTGCCACGTCAACCCTTTTGAAGGCGCAAACATGGACCCCGCCTCTCTGGAGGTTAATGGTATCGACCCGCACCACCCGTTTCGTGTTGCCGCCGCAAAAGATGAAGAAACCGGTGTTCGTGAATTGTTTCGTTTCATCCAGAAAGAGATGAAACAACACAAATGCAAACGTGCGATCATGATCGGACATAATACTGTACTGGATCGTGACTTTATCTTTGCTGCAGCCGAACGTAACAAGATCTCACGCAACCCTTTTCATCCTTTTAGTATATTCGACACGGTAAGCCTGTCAGGTCTTGCCTACGGGCAGACCGTATTATCACGAGCCGCACAGGCTGCCGGACTGGAATGGGACAGCAAAGAGGCACACTCTGCACTATATGATGCAAGCCAGACAGCCAAACTATTCTGCACCATCGTCAACCGCTGGTCAGAAACCTCAGGCCCGGTGTGGAGCGATGAAAACAACTAATACCGGCTCTGACCAACTCTAAAAAAAAAGAGAAAAATTAATAAATATTAGCTATAGTTTCCTTATCCATGTTTTTTATCGTTAAATTGCCTGCAACAGTGCAGCCACAAGGATTTCATGAGCAGTAAAGATCTCTCCATCATCATCGTCGATGACCTGCAATTTAGCCGTATCGTGGTTAAAACGGCGCTAAAAAAAGCAGGATATAACGGGGTTCGTATGGCCGATAGCGCCACCGAAGCCTTAACCATGATCAAACAGAAACCCGCCGATGTTGTACTGGCCGACTGGATGATGCCCGAGATGGATGGTCTTGAACTCACTCAGCTCATCAGGCAGCGTGATGAAGAAAATGGCACTTATACTGCCATCATCCTGTTCACCGCACACGATGGCGTCGATTACCTGGTTAAGGCCTTCGACCACGGTGTTGACGATTATTTATGCAAACCGCCAAATCCCCAGGAACTGGCTGCTCGCGTCAATGCTGCAGCGCGCGTCGCAGCTCTGCAGAACGACCTGCTCGAAACATCACGCCAGTTATCATTAACCATCAAGAACCTGGAGAAGATGGCACTGGTCGATGAACTCACCGGCGCCGGAAACCAGCCGTTTTTGATGAAAAATTTAAAGGCACATCTGCTGGAAGCATCGACACGCCGCGGTGGCGTCTGCCTGGCATTAGTCGAGCTTCGTGAACTGGATAACATCGCCGCAACACATGGCGATTTTATCGCTGACGAGATACTGGTCAGTCAGCATAGACGCCTGCGCCGTGCGGTAAGGCCAACCGATGTCGTGGCAAGGCTGCACAACAACATCTTCGGCATAATCATGCACCATACGAAGACCAAAGATTACAAACCGGCTGCGATCGAACGCATACTCACCATGATCAATAACCGTGCTTACAAGACTTCGGTAGGCAACCTGACAATCAGTGGTTGCATCGGGGTATATTATTATCGCGGTGACGAGGCCATTATCTCTGCCGATGTAATGATGAAAGCCGCCGGCGACAAACTGGAGCAGGCGCGGGGTGATGCCACACTGAGCATCGCATTCTGACCTTAATAGAGACAGCTCATTTTTAACGGCGACAGAAAAAACTGACCATACTTACATTGAAATAAAAAAGCCACTCACAGGGAGTGGCTTTTTTATTTTGAGTCGGAAAAAACTTATGCGGTCGCTTCATCGATCATTTTCTTTAAATCACCGCTTTCAAACATCTCCAGTGTTATGTCACAGCCACCTATCAACTCACCATCGACATAAACCTGCGGGAACGTTGGCCAGTCAGCATAACGCGGTAAATTCTGAAATATTTCAGGGTCGGCCAGAACATTACAATAACCGAACTCTTTGCCGACCTGTTTCAGGGCTTCTACCGTACGACCAGAAAACCCACACTGCGGAAATTGCGGTGTACCTTTCATATAGATCATTACTTTATTGCCTTTAACCTGCTCATCGATTCTTTCTAAAACATCAGCCATTTCAATTACCTACTTCATTAGAATATTGTTGAATTATACCCCGGTTACTGAATTATTAACCTTAGCTACTGCTGGGTAAAAGGATTATGGGGACAGCTTAATAAATTTCAAGACTATCGGCACGATAATCGAAGCCTGCCAGCAGACTGCTATACAGTCATACTGCTAGTTTTCCTTAATAAGCAGGTACATGATATCAGCAGATTTATCATGCCACTTATCGATGATGGTAGCGCTGACTCTGATATTTTTTTCATCCATTTTTACCACCGCCTGAACCTGACCATAACTTTTGCCCGTTTTCTCCGTTGATGCCTGCCTCATCGTCATATCAGCACTAACATCCACGGAAACGCCTTTCGACATCGCAATATAAGCCAGCCCTTTTTTATAGGCGCATTGTTCCTGTGCGATGGTTCCTTTTACATGTGTACCGCATTTTCCGACAAAATTTGGTTCGGGCTTATCGATCCAGTCCGGTCTGCCGTTGTTATTATCTTTAACCTCTTTGCTGCAGCCGGAAAATACTAATAAAACGCATAAACCGAATAGACTGATAATTTTTTGCATTTGCCTTTCCATACGAAAAAAAT
>DAOVJH010000248.1 GCA_030673345.1 Pseudomonadota bacterium | reverse complement strand
CCATTAGCGGTTCAAGACGGCTTACGGCCAGAAGCGGACACTGGCTTTAAATCCCTTCTCCCTCTGGGAGAAGGTTAGGATGAGGGTGCGCTGTTTGATAGAAGCGGGGCGATACCCTCACCCCGGCCCTCTCCCAGAGGGGGAGGGGGGAGAATGAACGCTTATGTCGCCTTTTACTCAAAAGCAGCCACTAATAAACCAGGCAATACTTTTTATATCGACAGTATATTCTCACGATAATGCTTAAGCTCAGCGATCGAGTCTTTAATATCATCCATCGCAAGGTGACTGGATTCTTTGGTATAAACCATTTTCTTTTCGGGTGCCCAGCGGCTGGTCAATTCTTTCAGTGTACTGACGTCGAGGTTACGGTAATGAAAAAAGTCTTCCAGCTGCGGCATGTAACGCGCCAGGAAGCGCCGATCCTGACAGATACTGTTACCACACATCGGTGATTTTCTCTCTGGCACATACTGTTTCAAAAAGGCCAGCGTTAAATTTTCAGCCGTTTCTTCAGAGATCGCACTATTTTTTACACGGTCAGTCAGGCCTGATTTACCGTGTTGATTGGTACACCATTCATCCATATTATCCATCACATCATCCGGCTGATGTACTACTATCGATGGCCCCTCGTCCAGAACTTTAAGATGCTTATCTGTAACGATGGTGGCAATTTCAATAATGACATCTGAATTTGGATCCAGACCCGTCATCTCAAGATCAATCCAGATAAGGTTTTCATCATTCATTTTTGCCATGGTATTTTATTATCCTTAAGACATTAGTTTTAAAGCTGTTTTTTTAGTGTCGCATCAATGGTATATTCAGATATTACAGCGCAGTGTATCAGATAGATTGCACTAAACAACCGATAACACAAAGAGTTTTTAATGGACCAGTTACATAATTTCACACTTTTTTTCCTTGCGATGCTGAGCATATCGACATTGATGCGATTATACCTTTCTCAGCGCCAGATAAACTACGTCGCAAAACATCGCGCTGAGGTACCCGATTCTTTTGCCGATAAAATATCGCTGGAAGACCATCAAAAAGCCGCCGACTACACCACGGCAAAGGTCAAATTTGGCCGCCTGCCATTAGCTTACGAAGTCGCCCTCTTGCTCATCTGGACAATTGGCGGCGGCCTGCAACTGTTGAACGAGAACATACTGACACTAGACCTGAGCCCTATTCTGACAGGCATTACTGTCATACTGGTTTTTACATTTATCTCCTCCCTGCTCGATTTACCCTTCTCGATCTACAGCACCTTTGTTATCGAAGAAAAATTTGGATTCAACCGCACCACGATCAAAACGTTTATTACCGATATGATCAAAGGCAGCCTGCTAGGGCTGGCAATTGGCGTACCCCTGTTATATGTCATCTTGTGGCTTATGGAACAGACTGGTGATCTATGGTGGTTATATACATGGATAGTGATCAGCGGATTCAGTCTTTTCATGATGTGGGTTTACCCGACCTGGATCGCACCCATTTTTAATAAGTTTGAACCACTGGAAGAAGGTGAAACACTCGACCGCATAACCAGCCTGCTAAATCGTTGCGGCTTTAACAGTAATGGTATATTTGTCATCGATGGTTCAAAACGCTCATCACACGGTAACGCTTATTTTTCAGGTTTTGGCAGGAATAAACGTATCGTATTTTTTGACACCTTACTAAAGATGCTCAGCGATGATGAACTCGAAGCAGTACTCGCTCACGAACTGGGGCACTTCAAGAAAAAACATATAATCAAAGGAATGGCTATATCTTTTGGCACCACCCTCCTCGCGCTTGCGATACTAGCCTGGCTGATGAAAGCAGAATGGTTCTATACCTCACTGGGCGTTGCACAGCCATCAACCTATATGGCGCTGCTGCTATTCACCCTGGTACTGCCGGCGTTTACCTTTGTATTTCAACCGCTCTTCAGTATCTTCTCACGCAAGAATGAATTTGAAGCAGACGCCTTTGCTGCTGAACAGACCGATGCCAAATATCTTATCCATGCGCTGGTTGGTCTGTACCGGGAAAATGCAAGCACATTAACGCCTGACCCTGTATATTCTGCATTTTATGATTCACACCCGCCGGCACCGGTAAGGATATCTCAGCTAAACGCTCACGCGTAAAGAAAAACACAAAACCAAAAAAAGGATAACTATGAAAACTTCAACCAGAAAATTATTTAACCATCTCCTATTTCTGGCAGCAATCAGCATTAGCAATGCCTGCTTTGCCGGTGAAAGTGAGGGTGAAATCAAAGACCCTATCGCTCACGGCGAAGAAGCGCACAAGAATCACTGTTACAAATGCCATACTGATTCTGTTTACACGCGTGACAATCGATTCGTCAAATCTATCGATGCCTTAAGCAAACAGGTCCTGCGCTGCAAAGAAGGTAGTGATGTGCCATGGTTTGACGAAGATGCCGATGCTGTCGTGCAATTCCTCAATAAGAAGTACTACCGCTTCTAATTCTCAGGATACTTCCACCATGTCGCAGCTGAGCTTACAACAGTGCAACAACCTCTCAACTGAAGATACTGTCGTATTAAAACAGGAAGAGACAGATGTTTTATCGTTGCAGCTTGACCCCCAATGGCAGCTGGATACGGACGAGCAGACGATAAGCCATACATTTTCCTTCAACGATTACTGCCAGACCATCGCCTCTGTTAATGTTATCGCGCAGATCGCACACCAACAGGAGCATCATCCTGATTTACTGGTTAGCTATAACCGCTGCACTGTCACATACAGCACACACAGTGTTAGCGGTCTATCGATCAAAGATTTTATCTGTGCCGCAAAGATTAATGCGGCTCAAGACCTGTAAACCGCTTCACGATGGCAAAACGAAAACTATCCAAACAACAGCAGCGCCGCATCGCTTCAAAACAAAAAAGTAAGATAGACGGTGATCTGCAGCAAGACAGCAACTTGCAACTTGATGAGTCAAGTACACAGACGGCCCGCGTAATCAGCCACCATGGCCGTCAGTTATTTGCTGAAACCGAAAGTCTGGAAAAAATAAAATGCAAGATCAGGCAAAACCTCGGTGACATCGCCTGCGGTGATTTCATCGTCATCCAGCAAGCACATGATGCAACAGGTGAAGCACAAAATGTCGTCGTCGCGGTAAAAGAACGGAGCAACCTGCTGGTAAAAACAGGTTTTGCAGGTGCCATAAAACCTGTAGCGGCGAATATCGGACAACTGGTCATCGTTACCGCACTAAGACCAAAACCAAACCCTTACCTCATTGACCGGTATCTCACTGCTGCAGAAAACCTCCCCACCAAAGCACTGATCGTCATCAATAAAATCGATCTTGCCGATCAGGAAACAAAACGTATCGTCGATGACCTGACAGAACTGTACCAGGGAATCGGTTACCGTGTTATCGCCAGCAGTATGAAACAGGATACGGGGCTGGATGAACTTTCTGAGGCGCTGGGCAATACCACGAGCATCCTCGTTGGCCTGTCCGGTGTCGGAAAGTCCTCTATCGTCAAAGCCATCCTGCCAAAAGAAGAGATAAAGATCGGCAAGACATCTGCATCGACCGGTGAGGGAAAGCACACGACGACAGTATCGGCT
>DAOVJH010000224.1 GCA_030673345.1 Pseudomonadota bacterium | reverse complement strand
GACCAGTTCAACGGTTGGCGTGACATCTATATTGTCAACTTCGAGTGAAAAATTTTGCAGGCGGCTGTCAGAGACGGAGGCATCAATATTGATCTTATAACTGTCTGCCGGTGAACTCCATGACTGGCCGGAAGATGAGACAAGATCCGGAATCCACTCAGCTGAAGCATTAAAGCTTATGCTAGCCAGAAAAGTAAGTGTAATGACCTGACGACGAAATAACATGGTGGTATATATTCCCTTTTCCTATGCCAATGAGTCGATTAAAGCCTCAATCCGGTTCAATGATTTTGGTTTTAATTTACATAATACATTATAAAATGTGGGATTAATATCTGAAATTTGGCCGTTTGGCGCCTAAGTCGTTGATATAGATAAAGGCTTCCCGGGGCAGGAAGAGGTGGATTTTCTTTAACGCTGTCGATATGAGCGTTTACGCTTTAACCATTTGCCTGAGGCCTCAGGTGTAAGAGTCAGGTTTTGACGATTTTCAGCTGGGGTGTTTCACGTTCAAAATCATTCGCGGTTTTTTCCAGAATCTCTTCACCATAATCGCCCGCCAGTAAATGCAGGCCCTGCCTGTAGTATTCCTGTGCAGCGGCCGGTTCGTCCATATGTTCTTCTAACAGTCGGGCCAGTTTCAGATAGTTCTCTGGCATCGGGTTGATGGAGATGCTTGCTTCAAGATAATTTTTTGCTTTGCCCCATAATGAGCGGGAGATGCACATCTTGCCTAAGGCGAGCAGCAGCCATGCATTATGCTGATGATCTTCTAACCAGTTTTCAGCCATATCGAGCTGTTTGTTATCAACCATAACATCCAGCTCAGAATATAAGATGATGCTGCTTTCTTCCCAGTTTTTGTTCAGGTAGTGGCGCAAGGTTTTTTCAGCTTCACCGGCAGCATCGACGGCGATTAACTGTTTTGCGTAGTGCTCGACAATACCGGGCAAGGTTTTAAGGTGGTGCGAGGTGGCGCTCCAGAAATTTATAAGCTGGTCGGCATCGCCGTTCTTTGCAAGGTTGTTGAGCTGGCCATTGCAGACGATGAACTCGAATGACAGGAAGCTCTCGGCTGATAACCGGGTGTATTTTTTTAGAGCGGGCAGTATTTTTTTCAGGTTGTCCCAGTCATGCAGGTGTTTATAGGTGTTGGCCAGCAGCGTTAACACGTATGTATGGTTTTCAGAGAGCTCGTTCAGCTGCGTTAGTGTGGCCAGCGCCTGCTCATTCTGGTCGTGAGCCAGCTGCAGTTCAGCTTTTGTCAGGCCGATGGCAACATCCGCTTTGGGCGCTTCTAGATGTGCTTTACGCAGATATTCATCACGGCGTTCGTGAGCGCCGAGCTGTTGTGCTGCGCGGGCAGCGGACAGATAGACCAGCAGGCGGTTATCGCTGTATTTGATCTGTTGCAGTAATATTTTTTCAGCCTGTTCGAAACGGCCTTCGGCATATTCGATCAATCCCTGTGACAGTGATTGATGGGCTTTTTCGATGAGTCGTTTTTGGCGTTTACTGCCAAAGTAGATAAATGCATTTCTGAGTAGATGCCAGCTTTTGGCCAGTAGCATAACGGCAAATAGAGCGCATAGCACTGCTGCGCCGAAGACCACCAGGTTTGTCTCGAAGGCGGTGTCGGCAAAAGTGAAGCTTATATGCCCCAGGTCTTTTTGCTGATACATGGTAAAGCCGACGATGGTGATCGCAGAGATCAGCAGTATGTATAACAGTCGGTTCATGTTGGCCACCTTTTTACGTTTTTTTCACATTTCAGAATACATAGATTATCGTATCTGAAGAAAAATTTATAGATGGCTGTCAGCCGGCGTTTTTTCTGATGATGCCAGATAGCTGGTCAAGGCAGCGATTACGGCTTCATCGGTCGCGTTTTCTGCCAGGATTATGTGTTTGAATCCATGCTGTCTGGCGAGTGTCTGTGCTCGTGAAGAGGGTACTACCAGCGGGATGTCGATGAGCAGGCTGGGGTCTTCCATCAAGGTTACCAGGTTGTCCAGACCTTCATTGCTGCTGATGGTTATCGCGTCCAGTTTCGCTACCTGTTGCTCAGTCAGTGGAGGACGGTGTGGCAGCTCCCGCTGATAAGTTTCTACATAGCGTACCTGTGCGCCCCGGCGAATCAAGGTGTCACCCAGTAATGCTCTGCCGCCATTACCCCGAAAGATCAGGATCCGCTGGCCTTCGATCTTTGGCATCTGAAATAGTGGGTCTTTTAAGAGTGATTCCGTATCCTGTCCCGTTGCCTCGAGATCAACCTGCAGGTTTTGCTGTTGCAGCGCTTTGCCTGTTTTTGAACCGATAGCAACGATGGTGAAATGTTCTGGTAGAACTGGAAAATAGATCTGGGTCTGTTCGACGGCCGTCGGGCTTATGAAGATGGCCATGGTGAAACTGTGAAGTTTTTCCCGCAGGGGGATGAGCTGTTCTATATCGAGCTCTGGCGGCGGTTGAATAGTGATGACGGGGTAGTGTATGACTTTGCCGCCGGCCTGTTCGATGAGTTTTCGCAGGTTTAATTCACGGCCGTCCGGGCGTGTTATGAGAATCGTTTTGTCAGACAGCGCTGTTATTTGGTTCATTTGTATCGATTCACTGCTTGAACAGTGTTTTCAAAGTCGTTTTATTTTAACAGCGTGATAGGGCACGGTGCTTTAAATAATTATTTACCGCTGCTGGAATTTTTAAGTTTCTTGCGGATAAGCGGCAGATGCCTGCGGCTGACCTCGAGCAGGTCTTCGATCTCATCAAAATTTATGCAGGAGTGGCCATCATTGTTTTTTGTTAGACCATGCAGCATTTTGTGGGCGACCAGGGCGTTGCGGTGTATCCGAAAAAACTGGAAAGAAAATTCCTGTTCCAGCGTTTTCAGGGATTCTTCGATCAGGTATTCCTGATCGGCGGTACGTAAGGTGACATATTTCTGATCCGCTTTGAAGTAGATAATATCTTCGACCGGGATGAGTTCCAGCGAGCCGCGGCTCTTTACGCAGATCTTCTGTCGTACACCATCCGTCTCATCTTCGCGAAGCTTGCTGAGCTGTGCTTTGTTCATGCGTTTTGCGGCATCTAACGCAGCTTCCAGTCGGCTCTGTTTGATCGGTTTTAGCAGATAATCGATAGCATGAGTTTCAAATGCTTTTAAGGCGTGTTCACTGTATGCCGTGGTAAAGATGATGGCAGGTGGTTTATCCATGCGGTTGATGTAACTGGCGGCTTCGATACCATCCATTCCGGGCATGCGGATATCCATCAGTACCACGTCTGGCTGTGATGCCTGTGTCTTACGCAGTGCATCCTCACCGGTTTGGGCCTCGCCGATTATCTGGTAGCCGTTGGCGCCGGATAACAGTTTTCTTAAGCGTTGCCTTGCGAGTTGTTCGTCATCAACTATTAAAACGTTCATGTTTACAATCCAAAGAAATTAAGTCAAAGGGATCAAAAGTGAAACAGTGTAATTTTCTTTGGTGTCATTTATGGTGAACCCGCCCTTTTTTCCGTAGACGAGTTGCAGGCGCTGCCGGATATTTTCCTGTGCCATCTGGTTACCTTTTTTAGATGTCAGCGATAGATTTTCTGGCATCAGCGGGTTACTGACAGATAATTGCAGCCTGTTATCTATTTGTAGTGCAGAAATGAGGATTTTTCCACCTTCTGGGATAGGTTCTATGCCGTGATAGACCGCATTTTCTGCAAGAGGCTGAATACAGAGCGATGGAACCTCGATATCTAGCAGGTTTTCATCGATCTGCCACTCGGTTTGTAGGCGATCTCCCAGCCGCAAGGCTTCGATTGCCAGATAGCTCCTGGTGAGTTCGACCTCATCACG
>DAOVJH010000324.1 GCA_030673345.1 Pseudomonadota bacterium | reverse complement strand
GGGCAGAGAAGCGATACATGCGACATTGCATCCAGACAAGACAAAATACCTGTACTTTGTCGCTTACGGTGATGGTAGCGGTAAACACGTTTTCTCTACCAATCTAAAGGATCATGAGAAGGCCGTGGATCGGTATCAGCGTAAAAAACGCTGATCAATTAAAAGTGAAAAATGAAAAATGAAAAATGAGAAGCAGGGTAAATTTATTACATTAGAGGGTATCGAAGGTGTCGGTAAGACCAGTAATCTTCGGTTTATAAAAGAATTACTTGAGTCCTCAGGGCATGACTGTGTTGTCACCAGAGAGCCGGGCGGAACAAATCTGGGTGAGGCATTGCGCGGCCTGTTATTAAGTCATTCAGACGAAAACATGAGTGCAGATGCTGAGCTGCTGATGATGTTTGCCGCCAGGGCAGAACATCTGTCGAAAGTAATACTGCCCGCCATAGACAATGGGCAGACCGTATTGTGTGACCGTTTTACCGAAGCCACCTACGCATACCAGGGCGGTGGCCGCCGGCTGGATGTCGATAAGATCAGTGAACTGGAAGATTGGGTGCAGGGTGATCTGCGGCCCAATCTGACCATCATACTCGATGCGCCGGTTGAGGTCGGGCGTGCGCGGGCAAGCAGCAGGAGCGAGCCAGACCGCATCGAGAAAGAGCAAGATGATTTTTTTCAGCGTGTGCGCAAGGCGTATATCGAACTAGCCGAACATTACCCGGATCGAATCTGTCTGGTCGATGCATCAAAGGAGCTGGCAGAAGTTCAACATCAGATACATGAGCGCCTCGGCGAGTATGATATTTTAACAACGATTGATTAGCGGTCTTGTGAGACTGATAGCGACAGACTGAAGTTCACTGGTAACGCTTTTTATGCAAAAGCCATCCCGATAGATATAACCGTACTCTCTTTAGACTACTGTCATCTCGAACGGATGTGAGAGATCTTGAGATATCGGTGCAATAGATCTCTCTCATCCGTTCGAGATGATATAAACGATAACCGGATGTGATTATTAGTTATCACAACCTCGCTGAATTCTGATAATATTTTCCAATGATATACCCCTGGCAACAATCCCAATGGCAGCAGATCGAACAGTTGATCAGTGCAGATCGCCTGCCGCATGCACTGTTCCTGCATGGCAACCAGGGGCTGGGTAAGGCTGATTTTGCTGTAGCCCTGGCGAATGCACTATTGTGTAAACAGCCATCAGCCGATCATCAGGCCTGCGGTCATTGCCAGTCATGCCAGCTGCTTGCTGCAAACACACATCCGGATATGTATTATCTAAAACCGGTTCCGGCTGAAAATACCAAGAGCAAAAAGCCGGCACTCAATATCCGTATCGATGACATCCGTGTTTTGTGCGGCAAGTTAAACCAGACAAGCCAGTATGGCGGTTACCGGGTAGCGGTGCTGGAGCAGGCAGACCAGTTAACACCCTCTGCAGCCAATAGCCTGCTAAAAACACTGGAAGAACCCGGTAAGGACGTACTCATCATCTTGACCAGTGCCCGTGCGCATCGTTTACCGGTAACCATACGCAGCCGTTGCCAGCAGCTGCGATTTACAGTGCCAGATGAAGCACAGTCACTGCAATGGCTCAAACAGAACCTGGATGGCTCTGACGCTAGCGAGAAACAGCTGCTGCAATCTTTGAATCATGCGTTTGGCTCACCGTTGGCCGCCTTAAACAACTTGCAGGAAGCCGAGCAGCAGCAGGTCCTGGCAGAGGCGATGACCGCCGGTATTACTGGTAAAAACTCATTGGCATATGCCGCAAAATTAGCACAATACACCAAGATGCAGATACTTGAAGGCATGTTGAGCTGGGCTTCAGACCTGACCCGGATGATCGCATGCGGAGCTGAATCAACGATCATCAACGAACAGTACCGTTCCAATCTGCAGGCTCTCGCCAAAAAAGTAAATCAGCAGCGGTTATTTCGTTTTTACGATCAGCTCAACTTCAATGTTTTACATTCATCAATCGCCGTCAATGAGCAGTTATTATGGGAAAACCTGCTATTATCGTGGGACAATTTATAATAATAATCGATAATAATTAACGTCAGGTATTAATCATGGGTAGTCCAACCGCACGTCCGGGGATGCTGTCACTAAGCATTAAAGATAAATCATCTTTGTACGCTGCTTATATGCCATATGTTAAAAACGGCGGGCTCTTTATCCCGACCAACAAGACTTATAACCTCGGCGATGAAGTATTCATGCTGTTGACGCTGATGGACGACGGTGAGCGGTTACCGGTCGCAGGTAAAATTATCTGGATGACGCCAAAAGGTGCGCAGGGCAATCGTGCCCATGGTGTCGGTGTGCAATTTTCACCACAGGATAAAGGCGCGACCCGCGGAAAAATAGAAACACATCTTGCAGGAGCGCTGAAGTCGGACCGCATCACTCACACCATGTGAGTGAACAGCTTGCAAAACATTCAACCTGATTAACCCTGGAATCATCAGTGTTAGTAGATTCACATTGTCACCTCGATTGTATCGATTTATCTGATTTTGATAACAGCTTCGATGAGCTGATTCAGCAAACGTATGCAGCGGGTGTAGAACACATGTTGTGCGTATCCATTAACCTCGAAAAATATCCTGGCATGCTGGAAGCAGTGCGGGACTATCCGAACATTTCTGTTTCTGCCGGTCTGCACCCGATGGCCGATGAAAGCGATGAGTTTTCGGCTGAATACCTGGCAGAGCTGGCGAAGGATGAAAAGGTCGTTGCAATCGGTGAAACAGGACTGGACTATTACTACCATAAAGACAATCCGCAATGGCAGCAGGATCGATTTCGCGCGCATGTACAGGTCGC
>DAOVJH010000295.1 GCA_030673345.1 Pseudomonadota bacterium | reverse complement strand
GCTTATCGACGGTCATTTGATATCGCACTTGAACAGGGTGTTCGCAGTATAGCTTTCCCCGCGATCAGCACAGGTGTTTACGGATACCCAAAACAGCAAGCCGCCGAAATCGCATTGAGAGTTATGCAGAAATATGATCCGATGTTTGATGTGATCATCATTGCCTGTTTTAGCGCAACAGATGCAGCGCTTTATAAAAACATGAAATAATCTGCCAAAAAAGGCACCGTAAAAAAAGAATCAGTTCAGCCTCTTTATTTCAAAGAACCCGCTCAGGTCCCGCAGAACGTCTGCATAACCACTTCACCAGCCTCAGGTGGCTGCATGTAACGATCTTTTCCTTCCTGTTGCCTATACGGCTTCTGCAGCACTTCATGTAGATCGTGGAACACGGAAAAATCGTTATCATCCTCTGCCGCTCTAATCGCAGCCTCTATCTGATGGTTGCGTGGAATATAAACAGGGTTTACTGCCCGCATCATCGCCTGCCGATCTTCATTGCTCTGCACCTGCTGACCTAAACGCTTGCGCCACCTTGTAGCCCATTCATCAAACTGCGCCGGCTCATCAAACAGGTTTCGACAATCACTGTCGCATACAGATGATGGCGCGTCATTTTCTGCAGGTAGCCGCGAAAGATGAAAGAACGTCAGCGTAAAGTCGGCATTGTTCGCTGCCATAATATTAAATAGATCTTCGATAAGCGCTTTGTCGCCTTCCTGTTTTTCTTTATCAGAAGACGCTGTCAATCCCAACTTGGTTTGCGTGCCTGCCAGCCAATGATTCTGATAAGTTTCAACATACGTTTTTAAAACATCCTGAGCCACCTCAACAGCAGGGTCGGAATTTTCTGCCAGTAACGGCAACAATGATTCTGCCAGCCGCGTCAAATTCCACAACCCGATGGATGCTTGATTACTATAAGCATAACGCCCCCTACGGTCGATGGAACTAAACACCTGGTCATGATCGTAGGCATCCATAAAAGCACACGGCCCATAATCGATGGTCTCCCCGGCCACCGACATATTATCGGTATTCATCACACCATGAATAAAACCCAACTGCATCCACTTTGCGATCAATACTGCCTGCGAATCAACGATAGACTGCAATAATGCAACATAAGGATTATCTGCCTCAGCGGCCTGCGGGTAATTACCTTCGATGACGAAATCTGCCAGTTTCTGGACTGCTTGCACATCTCCTCTAGCAGAATAATATTCGAACGTACCAATACGAATAAAACTGCGAGCTATACGAGTAATAATACCGCCCGGCAGTAACCGTTCTCTCGCCACCGGCTCACCAGTCGTCACAGCGGCTAATGCACGCGTAGTCGGTACGCCCATTTTCGCCATCGCCTCACTGACTAAATATTCGCGAAGCACCGGACCCAGAGCCGCACGACCATCACCATCGCGAGAATAAAACGTGCGCCCAGAACCCTTTAACTGCATAGAAAAGGAATCACCGTCAGCACTGATAATTTCACCCAATAGAATCGCACGGCCATCACCCAGCTGCGGATTAAAGTGACCAAATTGATGTCCGGCGTAAGCCATCGCCAACGGCACAGCACCGTCCGGAATAACATTGCCTGAAAAAAGCGCAGCCGCATCGTTTGAATCCAGCTCAGTAACAGACAAACCCAGCATTTCCGCAAGATCTTTATTAAATTTAATCAATCCAGGGTCTGCAACAGGTGAAGGACTGGTTTTTACGTAAAACGTTTTACCTAAATTTACGTATCGGTTATCAAAATGAATCGGGTTCAATTACTTCTCTAAGGCAATCAGATGAAACCTCAGTTTAACTTACAAAGTGTTTCATAAAATCAGAGAAACCTTAGGGGAATATATGGACACGGTCTGGGCAAGCTAACATCCTGCATAGAGAAAACTTAAACAGACTGATAAACAATTAATCCCTCTACCCTTTGATTCAGGAGTATGATATCTATCGACAGACCCGCAACATAAATATAATAAGTGAGGTGAATAGCATGTCCCTGATCAATCATTCTTTTCGAATTCTTACCATAATACTCCTTGCTGCACCCGTAGGCGCTTATGCCGACTCATGGAGCTGCAGTCAAGGCAACGATGTGCGTGAAATCCACATCAAACGCACCACTTCTTCCCCGGCGCCATGTGATGTTGTATACAAGAAACAAACTGAGGGCTTTGAAGACCAGATACTCTGGAACGCAAACAGTGACGACAATTACTGTGAAGAAAAAGCACAAGGGCTTGTTGCCAAGCTCGAATCCTTTGGCTGGGTTTGCACAGAAACCATCAGCGATACAAACGATACTGCAGCTGAATCAGAATCTCAGTAATCAAATAAATGGGGCAGAGGGATTAAGATATGACCCTTCTGCCCCTTTCTATTACTTCACAGAAACATCCAGCACGTTTTATCCACAGAAATATAACTACTAGTCAGCAGTGAACGCTAATCAATGCTAAAGAACAGTATAAAAAGAAACTACCATTATCTCTTAAGTATATTTTTTCTATCTTTTTTCCTTGTAACCAATTCTCAGGCCATGGGAACAACAGCGCCAGGTGAGGTTATCTGGTATGAGAAAGATGTAAACGGACAACCCGTCATTCATTTATATTTTTTCTGGTCAAAACAATGCCCACATTGCCTAAAGGCGAGACCAGACATCATTGATATAAACAGTGAATATTCATGGTTGAAACTACATTCACTTGAATTAGTAAATTATCCGAACAATGTGCAGACCTATATCAATATGGCTGCAATGTTTGGTAATGATGCACGCAGCGTACCAACATTCATGTTCTGCGGAAACTTGCTTAGCGGTTATGAGGGCAAAGAAACAACAGGCCAGCTATTAAGATCGCAACTGCAGGCATGTCACCTGTTTGCCAAAGAAAACGGCCCTGACAATTCAACTGCATTCACACCTGAGCGAAGCGACACAACGTCGATAACAATTCCTTACTTCGGCACCATTTCTTCAGATGATTATTCACTGCCTGCAATAACCATCATCATTGCAGGAATGGATGCGTTTAACCCTTGCGCTTTTTTTGTTCTGTTGTTCTTACTCAGCATGATGGTGCATGGTCGAAGCCGTAGCAGGATGGCATTAATCGGCGGTATATTCGTGTTCTTTTCTGG
>DAOVJH010000412.1 GCA_030673345.1 Pseudomonadota bacterium | reverse complement strand
TCTAACCGGTGCATATGGGCTATTGGCTTTACTATAAATCGAGTAAGATAGGCGCAAGGAAAATATAATAATAACTACAATCGTCGTTGTCGAAACAGCCTGCCTGGTTTAACCAGCATGTGCTTCGGTTTGCTGATAACGTCTCATTCAAAGGTGACATGTGTTTGAATTAGTAAAATCCGGTGGCTGGTTGATGCTACCTATCATTTTATGTTCGATTATATCTATCTCTATCATTGCAGAACGTTTCTGGAGTTTGCGCCGGGAAAAGGTGCTGCCCAGGCACCTGGTCGCGACTGTCTGGAACCTGATAAAGCAGGGAAGTCTGGAACGTGCTGATATCGAAGCGTTAAGTAAAGAGTCTGCATTAGGTCAGATCCTGAGTACGGGGTTATTAAACCGCAGCGAAAGCCGCGAACGTATCAAAGAGTGCATCGAAGAGAGAGGACGTGAAGTGGTGCACGACCTCGAACGTTTTTTAAACACACTGGGCACAGTCGCTTCTATTTCGCCTCTGCTGGGTCTGTTGGGAACGGTTATCGGTATGATCAGTGTCTTTGCCGCCATCACGCAACACGGTGTCGGTGACCCGGGTGCGTTAGCAGGCGGTATCTCTCAGGCGATGATAACCACGGCGGCCGGTTTGACGGTAGCGATATTCAGCCTGGTCTTCTACCGTTATTTTCGGCGTAAGGTCGATGGCATCGTTGTGATAATGGAACGTGAAGCGATCAAAATGGTCGATGTACTGCACAATAATCGCACGCAGCATGAAGGCACCGGTGCAGGCTCAGATAAAGCTGATTCGATTAAAAAAACCGGCAAGACGAAAAAATGAATTTACGCCCAGATCACAGAGAAGAGACCGTGGAAGTAAACCTGACGGCGTTGATCGATGTCGTGTTTTTGTTACTTATCTTTTTTATGGTCACGACGACATTTGATCGTCATGCAAGGTTAAAAGTTTCTTTACCGGAATCCTCAGCAAAGACGACGCAGCAGAAAGATGAACCCCTGGTGTTATCGATCGATGCGAAAGGAAATTATTTTCTCAATGATCGTCAGATCGTTAATCAGCAGTTGGGCACACTCAAGCAGGCCTTGCAGAAGACTATCGGTCGGGATAAAAAAGACTACAAAGATGTTGCGCTGGTATTGAGGGCTGATGCCAATACGCCTCATCAGTCAGTCGTTAGAGCGATGGATGCTGCTTCACAGCTAGGGATGACAAAATTATCGATCGCGACAGTCGAAGGAAATTAGTTCCTTTTTTAATTTAAACACCCATGTCTGAAAATACAGCTTTAAAGAACGATACATCAGAACAAACGAGCAGCTTTTACCTGTATCGCCGGTTATTGTCTTATGCGCTGGTCTACTGGGGTATTTTTATTGTGGCGATCATCGGCATGGTCATCGTCGCCGGTGCTTCGACAGCTTTTCCAGCACTGATGCAGCCGATGATGGACGGCGGTTTTGTCGAACGCGACCCGGAAACCATCAAATGGATACCGCTGGCACTCATCGGTATTTTCCTGGTTCGAGTAATCGGTGCCTTTGCATCCAGTTACGGTATGAGTGTGATAGGCCGTAATGTTATCCGTGAATTACGCAAAGAGATGTTCTCTCGCCTGGTGTCTCTGCCAAAAGCATTTTATGACCAGGCGACCACGGGCGAGCTGATCTCGAAGTTTGCCTATGATGTCGAGCAGGTCGCAAATTCTACCACCAAGGCCATAACGGTGTTCATTCGAGATGCGTTAACGGTCGTCGCACTGTTTGGCTGGATGTTTTATCTGAATACGAAGCTGGCCCTGGTTTTTATTATCGTCGCGCCTATTGTCGCTTTTCTGGTTCTTTTTGTTTCAAAGCGTTTCCGTGAGATCAGTCAAAATATACAGATCAGCATGGGCAGCGTTTCCCGTATCATCGAAGAGGCCATAAAAGGCCAGCTAGTAGTTAAAATCTTTGGTGGACGCGGCTATGAAGAATCGCAGTTCTCGACCGTGAATGATAAAAATCGCAGGCAGCACCTGCGCATGCAGATGACGCAGGCGCTGAGTTCGCCGATCGTCCAGCTGCTCATCGCCTGTGCCCTCGCGCTCATCATCTACCTCGCTACACATGAGAGCATGAAAGATGAGATTACGGCAGGCACCTTCGTT
>DAOVJH010000247.1 GCA_030673345.1 Pseudomonadota bacterium | reverse complement strand
TCTTACCCGTTAGGACACTTTAATGCCCTGTTTAGCCGCAGCCTGAAGAACATGCGGCAATACTTTATCAAATCAAACATCAATCCTTACAAGCTGGTAGACGATGATTAGATAGATCGAATAATAAACGATCAGTTTTTTGCGAATCATTGGCATCTGTCACCGACCCCTTTTAATTTTCACCCATTTTAATTTTAATGCTTTGTTTAAGCCTTCCACTGCGGCAGACGAAAGAAGAACCGTGATCCGGCACCTTCGATACTGTTCACCTGAATCTCACTGCCATGAAGGTTCACGATGTGCTGTGCGATCGCCAGCCCAAGCCCCGCATGGTGATCACTTCTCTCCTTGTTATCACCGCGATAAAAGCGGTCAAAGATAAACACCTGCTCCGACTCGGCAATACCCTTGCCATTATCCTGCACTTCGATCTCAACATCGGTGCCCACTGTTCTCAATATAAGTATCACTTCACCTTCGGCGGATGTATGGCACAAGGCATTGGCGATGAGATTTTCCAGCACACGTTCGATCAGAGCGATATCGGCCATTACGAACGGCAGGCCATCGGCTACCTGCATGCTTAATTTAATGCGTTGCTCTTCAGCCGATAAACTAAATTTTTGAATGATGTCCTGTACCAGCTCTGCCAGCGAAAAAGGCTCGCAATGAAGCTGCGTTTCACTCGCATCCAGTTTTGCCAGTTCAAATAATTCTTCGACCAGCCTGGTCAGACGCCGGCTATGCTTCATCGCCGTATCCAGGTACTCGTTCCTGGTCGCATCATCGAAAGAGTCGGCCTTTAACTTTAAGGTTTCGATATAACCATGCAAAGCTGCTAATGGCGTACGCAGGTCGTGCGATACGTTGGCCACCAGCTCACGGCGCAGGTTGTCCTGCCGTTTTAGATCATTCAGCTGGTCACGGATGCGTTCCGCCATGTCATTGTAATGAGACCCCAGGATATCGATCTCATCATTGCCTGCAAGTTCAGGATAAGCTTCGTAGCCGGTAAAACTGCTTTCGCTGAAGTCACGCATCAGGCGTGACAGGATCTGCAGGCGACGTGTCAGCATCAGAAATAATAACAGGCCCACCATAAGACCGATCACCAGGCTAACGAACAACGCCGCCCCGGATAACTGCAGTAAGAAGCTTTCTTCGAATAAACGTTCGACACGTTCGTATTCTTCACCACGTAATACCACGTAAAAATATTTCATCGAACCATCGTTAAACGTCACAGGCGCGACAGAAAAGATTTTACTTTTTTCAAAACTGCGTGGATCATCGCCCAATATCGGGAACATCTTGCCCTCTGTAAAATCCATCACTGGTTTCATCGCGACAGATTTACGCTTCACTTTTCCCGGGTCAGCAGAATAAGAAAGGATTTTTCCATCAGGATCGAGCAGATAGATCTCGATACTCGGATTTACCATCATGTAATGCGTGAAGGTTTCTTTTAACGCGACTTCATCGAGCACGCCCTCGTTCATCAGCTTTCTCTCGGCCACCAGGTTATCGGCCAGGTCACGGTTCAGGTTCTGCAGAAACTCCTGCTGATAATGCCGTGTCATATAAGTGCTGAGAACGCTATAGAGCAAGCCGATGCCCAGCAATAACAGCGTTAACGCTAACGCGAGCTTGGTAAAGAGTGTTTTAGGCATCATGCTTCGAAAAACCGGTAACCGACGCCCCACACCGTGAGGATATACACCGGCATGGTCGGGTCTTTTTCTATTTTGGCACGCAGCCGGTTGATGTGTGAATTGACCGTGTGCTCATAACCTTCATAGTTATAACCCCATACTTGTTCCAACAATTGCAAACGCGTAAACACCAGTCCGGGGTTGCAGGCAAAATGCAGCAATAACTCAAACTCTCTCGCGGTAAGCGTAACTTCTTTGCCTCCGACCGTAACCAGACGTTTGGCCGTATCGATACTAAGCTCATCAAATCGAACATGGTTAGATTGCGTCTTATCTTTTGACTGCAAGGCTTCATTACGCCGAAACTGGCCTTTGATGCGCGCCATCAATTCAGGGATGCTGAACGGCTTGGTAATATAATCATCCGCGCCGACTTCCAGCCCGAGCACGCGATCGAGTTCGGAAGACTTTGAAGTCAACATCAATATAGGCACGTAAGACGCAGTGGCGCGCAACTGTCGGCACACTTCAAGGCCATCAACTTCTGGCAGCATCAGATCCAGGATCACCAGTTCATAATCATTCTGTTTAAACATCGCTAGCGCCTGTTTACCATCTGGCGCAATATCAGCAGCACAGTCGATATCTTTCGCATGCAGCTGAATCAAGCTGGCGATATCGGCATTGTCTTCGACGATCAATAAATTATGTTTCATTACAGATGATGGATCTCGTCCCTTAAACCGTTAGCACAATATAGATGCAGTTAAATCATATACATAAAAAAGGGAGAGCCCTGACATACACGAAGTAATGTCAGACACTCTCCCCGAGGTATAGATGAACGAAATTAATCGTCGTCAGTTACTGTGACAACAACTTTAGCCACAGGGTTCATCCAGGTGTGAACAGTGCTATCAAGGTCACTATAATCGCCACCGACAATACCGCGATGTACATGTACCGTTGCATTGTGGTCAGCACCGGTTACACCCGCAGCACCGGAACTGGCATTACCGCCTGGATCAGCAGGGATACCCGGTGTACCCGGCGCACCGCCACCATTGACGATCTCATCATTGGCTTCAGTACCTGCATCATAACCATTCAGATAAAAGGTATGCGTACCTTTCTTCTTAGGAATCTTCATTGCATCCAGACCGACAAAACCATCGTTGGTAGGCAGTAACATAGCCGCGATCGATAGATAACGATTTCGTTTACTCATTGTCATCGTCGCAGTAGTAGACGCACCTGGTGCAAGTAAACCAGCCGCAGGGTTCGCTACACTGTTAGCACCCGCCGCATCAAGGTCCGCGATCAACCCGGAGATATTGCCACCTTCAGCCATCGCCTGCAGATTCGCTGAAGCTGCACTACCCGTCTCAAAGAGATGCGTCTTGCCATCGTGCACAGAGACCAGCAAAGGGGTGTAATACAGCGCATTAGACAAGTTGGTAATTTCAACGGTCACGGTGTTATCATCGGCCATCGCCATCGATGAGCTCAAACAACCTGCAACTAGCAGGCCAGTCATGTATTTATTCATTTTGTTTTCCTCGTAATAATTAATAAGTTGAGATACTACGGGGCGCAGTATTACTGCGAGAGGTCACATGATAGTCACGGAATTATCACAAATTTATCACGCGCGTTAAAAAAGACTAAAAATTGATTAGACACATTACAGGCCTGTAAATGGTAAGATTCCGCGTAAGTGTAAAGCGATAAATCAATCAGATCTGATCCGATTGTTTATTGGTATGAATGTAATAGAGGAAAATCGATGAATGTAGCTTCAAAGCGTGTGATGCCCATTATACTACTGGCAATCATCGTTACCGCCAGTATTGTTGGCTGCGCTCAAATCCGTGAGCTGACTTATCCTGCAGACTTTACTTACCTTGAGAAAAAAGAAGTAGAAATGCTCATGCGAAGGATGAGTGAAAGCATCGCTAAACTTG
>DAOVJH010000176.1 GCA_030673345.1 Pseudomonadota bacterium | reverse complement strand
GGCCAGGCTTACCCACTGGAAATCTTCCCTGGTTATGAAGTAAGCAGCTCTTTCTACGATGGCGTAGTCAACAGCTACACACCTTCTCTACCTGAAATACTGTTAGGTTTAGGCGGTATCGCTATGACGTTGTTCATCGTAGCCTTTGCGCTTAAGGTGTTACGTTTCTTACCTGTATCACTTGCTGACTCAGTAGCAGACCCTCACCACGTCAAATGAAAAATGAATAATGAAAAGTGAAAAATAAGAAGCAAAAGCAAAACTGCTTAAACAACAGTTTTTTACTTCAAGCCCAAAGCGATTGCTCTTTGGGCTTTTCGCGTTTAGTCTTTCCATTTTTCACTTTTCATTATTCATTTTTCATTTGAGCCGCCACCATGTCGCGTATATTCATTTCAGCTGCTCACAAATCATCAGGGAAAACCACTGTCAGCATCGGCCTGTGCGCGGCGATAAAGCAACGCGGCAACATCGTACAAAGCTTTAAAAAAGGCCCTGATTACATCGACCCCTACTGGCTGGCGCAGGCAACCGGCCGTGATTGCTACAACCTGGATTTCTACACCATGGAACGTGAAGAGATACTTTCACTGATGCAGAACAGATCACAGGATGCTGATGTCTGCCTGATCGAAGGAAACAAAGGTCTGTATGATGGCCTTGATCTGGATGGCAGCAATAGTAATGCGGCATTAGCAACATTGACTCAGACACCCGTTATCCTGGTATTAAACGCCCGTGGCATGACCCGCGGTATCGCCCCCTTAATACTGGGTTACCAGGCCTTTGACAAAAATGTTTCGATCAAAGGCGTTATCCTCAATCGACTGGGCGGATCCCGCCATGAGAGCAAGCTACGCAATGTCATCGAGCATTACACCGATGTCGAGGTAGTCGGCGCTATACATAATGATAGCCGCTTTGATATCGATGAACGTCATCTGGGCCTCGTGCCCGGTCACGAGGACCCATTCTGTGAGCAGAAGATCAATTTATTAGCTGAGGCAGTCAACGACCAGGTAAACCTTGATGACGTGCTCGAAATAGCGCAACAGGCACCAGTATTAAATATCGAACAGCCTGCCGTTGAACTTCACCCTGACAATTCTCCAAAAGACATAAAACTCGGCCTCGTGCGCTGCTCTGCTTTTGGTTTCTACTACCCGGATGACTTACAGGCACTACAGGATGCGGGCGCTGAGCTGATCGAGATAGACCCCTGCCACCAGACAGAACTGCCAGAAATCGATGCCCTGTTCATCGGTGGCGGCTTTCCAGAAACACACATGAATGAACTGGAAGCCAATAAGCAGCTGCGAACATCGATAAAAACAGCCATCGATAACGGCCTGCCCGCCTATGCTGAGTGCGGTGGATTAATGTATCTGGCACGCTCGATCCAGTGGAACAAGGAAACCTGCCAGATGGTTGGCTGTATCGATGCCGATATCATCATGGAAAAGACCCCACAGGGCCGCGGTTATGTACAACTGCAAGAAACCGAGAATAGCCCATGGCCACAGGTAGGAGCACAGAAACACAGCCAGACAGATAGCAATATAATCAATGCCCATGAATTTCACTATTCACGTTTTAAAAAGGTTGATAAAAATGTACAATTTGCTTTCGATGTAAAGCGCGGCACGGGAATCGACGGCAGATCTGATGGATATGTATACAAAAACCTGCTGGCAAACTACGCCCATCAGCGTGATACATGGAATAATCCCTGGGCACAACGGTTTATTAATTTTGCCAGAAACTGTAAATCCGGTAATAATGCTCAAAAACAACAAGCAAACAACTAAATACTATGATCACAATCACTCAATCTGCAGCTGCACAAATTAAACTTTCTGCTGATCAGGGAAAGACCGAAGGCATGTCTCTACGCATAGCCGCTACGCGCAATGATGATAGTAGCATTCACTACGGCATGGGCTTCGATGACAGCAAAGAAGACGATGTCACCGTAACCACAGAAGATATAGAAATAATACTGTCGGCGTCCAGCGCCAAACTGCTGCAAGGCACCACCATCGATTTCGTTGAACTTGAGCCAGACAAGTTTCAGTTCATCTTCATGAACCCTAACGATCCAAATTATAAGCCGCCTGCAGAATAGTCTACTTACAGATTAGTCCGCTTACATCACAGATATTCTATGACTGAGTCATCATTGTTCGAATGGAACCCTTCATCCCTTACCCTGCTGTATCGAATAACCAGCACCTTAAGCTCGGCTCATGAAGAAAAACAGGTTCTCCACGATTTTTTAGTCCTTCTAAAACAACACTTTAACGCACGTGCCGGCTCGATTCAGCTGATCACTGACGACGGACTGATGGACCTTATCGCCTATTTCGGCATTACCGAAGAACAGGCTAACAGCATCCAGCACACACCGATCGATGGCCACCTGTTCAGTTTTGAAACCGATGTCATCAATGAGATTCAGATACGCCAGAACGAACTGGGCATAACATCACTGCCACCAAAACAGTTATGCATTCCGGTACGCTTCAAGATCAGAACCCTGGGGGTGATAAATCTATTTGTTGAAAATGAGATAGACATCAAGGAAGAGCTTGCGTATCTGCTGCTGTCTCTGGGCGCACACCTGGGGGAATTTTTTGAGCGCTCTCACATCGAGAAAAAGAACCGCCTGCAACTCATCAAAGATGAGAGAAACATCATTGCAAACGAACTGCATGACTCACTGGCACAGACACTGGCATCACTGCGATTTCAGGTACGCATCCTCGACCAGAGCCTGCAACCAGTCGGCGACTTCATGGCATTCAAAACCATCGAATCTGTCGAACATGCACTCGATGAAGCCACCACCGACCTGCGTGAGCTTATCGCCCACTGCCGCGTTCCCATCGAACAGCAGGGGCTGGTTCCTGCAGTGAAACGTGCCGTAGAAAAATTTCGCAAAGAAACCGGTATACACATACTGCTGCAGTGCGACGAGCAGACATTGGCGTTACCCTCAAATATGGAACTCAATGCTTACCGGATCGTGCAGGAAGCACTCACCAATGTAAAAAAACACGCTAATGCCTACATCGTCCGTGTACTGTTAAGCCGTGATAACGACGGTAATATCCGTATTTTGATCGAAAATGACGGTAAAGGTTTCGATCAGAGCAAGATACACAGCTCCGAAGGAGACCACCTGGGCCTGACCATAATGAAAGAGAGAGCGAAGCACCTTGGCGGTGAATTAAAAATCGAGAGTGAGCCTGATGAGGGAACCCGTGTTGAGCTTCGTTTCAGATATAAGGACACTTCGACTGATTCGTGATAAATTCCCTATTCTTATATAATCTGGCTGAAGTCACATTCACAAGAATAATAATATGCGCGTAATAATCATTGATGACCATGCACTATTTAGAGGCGGCCTCAAAGGCCTGCTAGAACAACGTAATATCGATGTTGCCGGCGTTGCCGCCGATGGCAAAGAAGGCATCGAACTGGCAAAAAAGATTCAGCCTGACATCATCCTGCTGGATCTGCGTATGCCGAATATGGGCGGATTAGACACGTTACCTGTATTACGTAAAGAATTACCGACCATCCCTGTCGTCATGTTGACCACCAGCAATGACGAAAGCGACTTAATCAAGGCGCTACGTACCGGTGCTCAGGGTTACCTGTTAAAAGATATGGAACCTGAAGAGCTTGTCGGCGCCCTGCGTGATATCGAAAACGGCAAAAATGTTGTCGCCGCCGACCTGACCGATGCCCTGGCCAGAATGGTACAGGGCGAAACGCCGATGGATGACGACGAAGGTCCATTCTCCGAACTGACACCACGTGAGACCGAGATCCTCTGCCTGCTCGCAGAAGGCCAGAGTAATAAACTCATCGCCAGAAACCTGGGCATTTCCGATGGCACCGTCAAATTACACGTAAAGGCCATCCTCAGAAAACTGAGCATACACTCACGTGTGGAAGCGGCTGTTATGGCGGTAGAGCATGGCTTGCGTAATAAAGAAAAAAACTAAAGACGATATTTCACCATTTTTCTTTTCATATACGTAACAAAATAAATAATCATGAAAACATTTGCACAAATTGCTGCTGAAATTGCCCCGCAAATTACTGAAATGATGCCCTGGGATGTAGAGGAATACCTCGGATCACATCCAGAAACACTGATTATTGATATTCGGGAAACACATGAGTATGACACCATGCACGTTCCTGATTCGATGAATGTCCCCCGGGGCATTCTGGAAAATGCCTGTGAATGGGACTTCGAGGAAACAGAACCGGAACTGGTAGAAGCCAGAGAAAAACCGGTTGTGCTGGTTTGCCGGTCGGGGAATCGTACGACACTGGCAGCCTATACATTGCAGCAGATGGGGTATGAAAATGTCATCTCTCTGAAGACCGGTTTACGTGGCTGGAGTGACTATGAACTGCCAATGGTGGATATCGAAGAAAAACCGGTTGATCTTATAGACGCAGATCACTATTTCGCTAACAAGATTCTCCCTGAACAGAAAAATCCGGCCACAAAAGATTAGAGAGTATTCT
>DAOVJH010000492.1 GCA_030673345.1 Pseudomonadota bacterium | reverse complement strand
TGATTCGTTTAATGCCGGTCCACTTTGGGGTAGTCCTGATTGGGGTGTTTTGCCAACGGAAAGTTACTCTACGTATGGCTATCCAGGTTACGGGCAATCGCACTGGTCTTCATCCGACCTGGACGGCTGGGTTAAAGAGCCATGGGAAAATTCAGGGTGGAATCCTGAAGTGGACAGGTTAAATAGGCCTGCACAGACTCGAGTGCCACGACAGGCGCCGGTGCCACAGCAGAATGTCCCGATGGTGCAAAATTTTAACTTCGCGGCACCTGAAAATGTGCAGCCCGGTCGCGGGTCAAATAACGGTGCGGGCGGCAATATGAATAATCGCTCACCATTATCAAAACTGGCGCCGACACACCGGGCGCCACCTCAACCGGCCAGGCCGCCTGTTGCTCAACAGAGGCGTCAGTCACCCCTACATAAAAAAACCATGCCGAAGTCCAGGGGAGACAGCAGGCAAAACATCAGGCAAAAAGCCTGCGTGACAGAATTTTGCGGGTTGAAGAAACCGAACATGAACGGTTTGTGGGTCGCTCAAAATGGTGAGATGCTGGGTGTTAATAACCACAGGTTTTTATGGAGCGATAGTACCAAGCGTTATCTGACCGGGCAGATCAAGATACAGAATGAATATCTTCTCATGCAGGTCGATGATAAAGATCAGTTGATGCGTTTTAAGTATAAGCTTGCCAGGGATCACCTATTAACCATGCAGCCAAGTGGTGAGATCCGAGAGTTTGTCCGTATGTCACCCGGCCAGTATTATGGCAATTATTCTCGAGGCAATTATTAATTTACGGTCAGTTGGTTAAGTCTGGCTGTTGTCTTCCAGTATTAGATCTACTTCCTGCATGCTATCTTCCTTCTGGGTATAAGCGCGCATCTCCAGTACACCTTCGGTGTTAAGCGAAACGATAATATAGAATGCTGCCTTATAGCTGTTCTCTTCGATATCAAGCTGTGAAGGGATAGCGTCAGATGTCGGGTGAGAGTGTACGATCGCAAATAGCGTCTGTTCTCTTTCACGCATTTTTTTCATCGCATTGATCTGCTGCGGCGCATCCATCAAAAAGCGGCAGTTGGGTTTCTTCGAAATGTTATCGATCGGGTAATAATCTTTTTTATCTTCATCGTCGTTGCCGATCAAACCGCAAACTTC
>DAOVJH010000162.1 GCA_030673345.1 Pseudomonadota bacterium | reverse complement strand
TTCTGCAAGAGGCTGAATACAGAGCGATGGAACCTCGATATCTAGCAGGTTTTCATCGATCTGCCACTCGGTTTGTAGGCGATCTCCCAGCCGCAAGGCTTCGATTGCCAGATAGCTCCTGGTGAGTTCGACCTCATCACGTAGCGTGCTCATATTCTGCTCGCTCAGGCTGGCGCGAAACAGGTCAGACAGGTCTTCGATAGCCGTTTCCGCAGTTTCTGGTGAGATAGCGATCAGGCTGGCGATGGTGTTCATGCTATTAAACAGAAAATGTGGCCGGATCCGGGCGCGTAAGGCCTGAATCTCTGCATGGCTCTGTGCGGCAAGGTTTATCCGCCACTGGTGCTGGATATAAAAATAACGCAGCAACAGAAAATAGATAACGGCGCTGATGGTCATCACCCGTATGAAGAATAAGGTATCAAACTGACTATCCTCGTATCCCATATATAATAGAGTACTGGCCAGGCTTGCCAGCATGGAGACCAGCAGGCTGGTAAACATCATCAGGCTAAATGAGATGATCAGGCAGTGGTTCTGTTTCTGGTTTTGCAGCCAGCCTCGCAGCCCGCACAGTATGGCCGCATTTAATAATGCTATCCATAACATTAAAAGCGAAGACAGCGCCAGGTAGTCCCAGAACTGCTGACTGCTGGAGGATGAGGCCATGGCGAAGATAATCGCTAATACTTCGGTGAGCAGTACGACGATAAAAAGATTACTTACCTCACAAAAGTTAGGTAGTAAATATGAGGATATCCCGTTATCATTGTTTACATTATTATTCGCAATGTTTTCAGTCATTTACATTAGATAGACGAGAGCACATGGAATGCAAGCCGAAACCATGGAAAAGGCCTTTTTTGAGGTAAAAGTTTTTTACCGACAGCGTTTGATATACTTTTTGAAAACTACTAGATTTTAGAGCTGAAATATAATTATGAGTGACAACAAAGAAGCCTCGAATACGACGACAAATTCAGCGTGGGGCGGACGCTTCAGTGAACAGACGGATGCTTTTGTAGAAGCCTTTACCGCTTCTGTTCAGTTTGACCAGCGTATGTATAGACAGGACATCGCGGGTTCGCGGGCACATGCAAAAATGCTGCATAAGATCGAGGTGCTCAGTGAGCAGGACCTGAACGCCATTTTAGGCGGGCTGGATAATGTCGAGCAGGAGATCAGTGAAGGCAAGTTTAACTGGTCGATACAGCGTGAAGATGTGCACATGAATATCGAAGCGCGGCTGACCGAGCTGATCGGCGATGCGGGTAAGCGACTGCATACAGGGCGTTCCCGGAATGACCAGGTGGCGACTGATATCCGCCTGTACCTGCGTGAGCAGATCGATTTTATCATCGATGAAATCAAACGTTTACAGCAAGGCATACTGGAAGTGGCTGAGCGTGAGGCGGCTTCTATCATGCCGGGTTTTACCCATCTGCAGGTTGCGCAGCCAGTTACCTTTGGCCACCATGTTATGGCCTGGTTTGAGATGTTGAGCCGGGATGCTTCGCGCTTTAGCGACTGTCAGCAGCGGATGAATATATCGCCTCTCGGCGCCGCGGCGCTGGCGGGAACCAGTTACCCGATCGACCGGGAGTTCACGGCAGCCGAGCTTGGTTTTACAGCACCGACTCAGAATTCACTGGATTCGGTCAGCGATCGTGACTTTGCCATAGAGTTTTGCGCCAGTGCGGCGATATTGCTGGTACATATGTCGCGGATGTCTGAAGAGCTGGTGATCTGGTCTTCAGCACAGTTTGATTTTATCGAACTGCCTGACCGTTTCTGTACCGGTTCATCGATCATGCCGCAGAAGAAAAATCCGGATGTACCGGAACTGGTACGGGGAAAAACCGGGCGGGTAAACGGCCACCTGGTTAGCCTGTTAACGTTGATGAAGTCGCAGCCGCTGGCGTATAACAAGGACAACCAGGAAGATAAAGAGCCATTGTTTGATACGGTCGATACTGTGCTGGGCTGCCTGCGTGCGTTTGCAGACATGGTGCCAGCGATTAATTGTAAACATGACAACATGTATGCAGCCGCCAGGCAGGGCTTTTCTACCGCGACAGACCTGGCGGATTACCTTGTGCGCAAAGATCTGCCGTTTCGTGACGCGCATGAAGTGGTCGGTAAAGCAGTGGCCATGGGTGTCAGTACCGGCAAAGATCTAAGCGAACTGACCCTCGAACAGCTGCAGCAGTTTTCAGACAAGATCGATACGGATGTTTTTGATGTGTTAACCCTGGAAGGTTCGGTCGAGTCGCGTAATCATGTAGGCGGCACCGCACCGCAGCAGGTGAAAAAAGCCATAGCTGTCGCACGAAAATCATTTTAGTTTTAATAAATGTAAAAAAATAAACTGAGAAAACACTATGCAGTTAACCAGTTTTGCGCCTGTAACCAGTCTGTTATGGAAGTATATGGGGCATTGTGATATCGATCCTGCGCCAATTTTTTTAAAAGCGGGTATTGACCCGGCACTGATATCTAATCCAAATGCACGAATCGATATAGAGCTTATCGACAAGCTCTGGACAGAGGCCGTTACCGTAATCGATGACCCTACATTCGGGGTGAAGATGGTCGAATTTTGGCATCCGTCGATGATAGGCGCCCTGGGGTATACCTGGTTAGTGAGTTCGACATTACGGCGTGCGATGCGCCGGGTTGATCGTTATATCCATGCCGTGTCAGAAGGTCTGGAAACTAAATTAGAAGATACACCCGCAGGATTAAGGCTAAGTATTTATATCGTCGATTCAGTCACCGTACAGCCACAGCAGCATACATTGATCGTGGCGGTATTGATGCATATGTGCCGGTTTAATTTTGGCGACGACCTGGTCCCAACAAAAGTGTGCCTGGCGCGCCCAGAGCCAGCAGATGTTAAGGACATCACCGACTACTTTCGAACCGATGTTCAGTTTGATGCCGAAGTGGACAGTTTGACCATCGCCCGGGCAGATGCTGATAGTGTGCTGTCGTCTGCTAACAAAGAGATCGCGCTGATGCATGATGAGATATTGATGAAATATCTGGTCGTGATCAAAAAAGGCGATATCGTTCAACAGGTCCAGTCTATTATCCTGGACAACCTTCCCGATGGTCAGGTGACCGATAAACTGGTCGCCAGCGAACTGAACCTAAGTGAGCGCAGCATGCAGCGCCGCTTAAAAGAACATAAGACAACGTTCCGGTTTTTACTGGATGGCGTGCGTGAGATGGTGGCAAAGCAGTACATAGAAAACCCGGTAAACCGTATGAGCGATATCGCGTTCCTGCTAGGGTTTTCAGAGCAGAGCGCATTTTCCCGGGCATTTAAAAAATGGACCGGCAAATCACCGGTCGAGTACCGTAATTCTTTAAATTAGCAGCCGCAAAAAATTATTTACGGTTAATTTCGTTATTTAGAAAAGTAATTACCTGGCTAGCGGCATCGCGCAGCTCATTGATGGCCTGATCAGATACCTGTGTCGAGCCATCACGACCGATAATTTCGATAGACTCTGCTTTTTCGGCCAGGCCAAAAGCGCCGATACTGCCACAGGCACTTTTCATCCTGTGGGAAACATTAAATAATGACTCTGCATTCTTGTTATCGATAGCATCTTCGATAGCGCTTACTTGTTCGGGCAGGCTCTGAAGGCATAGTTCGATCACATCATTGAGTGAATCGCCCATCAGTTGTTTCATTTCTGAGAATGCAGCAGCATCCATTGCGGTCTGTGACATATAGGATCCTTAAGGTTTAATCTTTATGTACGCGAGAGTGAGTATCGCCTACCAGTACAGCTTCCGGGACACTGGTTTTTAGCGTGGAAACAATGTCGCCATAGACACCGGGTACTGCTTTGAAAGATACCCATAGTGTGTTCAGTTTCATATCAACGTTGGCAAACAGCACGTCATCGCTGAACTGTTTGAGCGCAAATTCGATATTGGCCAGTGTGTCTTTAATATATTGTTCAGGTTTTGTCTTGAGCTTGGGGATGATCATTAAAACATCACTTACCGGGCCGCCTTCTTTGTCGCGAGTCGGCGCCAGCTTCCACAGAGGCTCTGCTGGTGCGATGTCTATACTTAGTTTTAATTCTGATTTATCCATATCAAAACCACCTGATCGTTAATCCTGCATCATGTTACGGTTATCGAACAACATTTTCTGGATACAGTTTAGATAATAGTCAAACTGTTAGCTAAAGGCGAATAGTTTAGAATATTCTTTTATGCGCAGAACAGGGGTAAGGTTAAAAAGTGGATCACAGAGTTTCTGTAAGCCATTGACGTATATGCTGTATTTCCTCTAAACAGACCGCGTGCCCCATATCGTATTCATGCCAGTGGACTTCGAGATCAAATGACTCAAGCTGTTCACTGCTCTGTTTGCCATAGTCATAAGACACCACATCATCCTGTCTTCCATGCGCCATAAAGATAGGTGCCTGAGTAGCGGTTTCACTGATCTCATCAGCCAGTGTTTCAGGCAAGGGCAGGTAGGTTGATAGCGCCATGATGCCCGCCAGCGGGCGGGGATAACGGCAGCCGCAATGCAATGCGATAGCGCCGCCCTGAGAAAAACCGGCGACGATTATCCGACTGGAATCGATGCCTTCCGCTTCCTGTGCTTCACACAGCTGTTGCAAGATAGCGGAAGATTCTCTGATGCCGGCAGCATCTTCCTGCTCGACGATGGAGAGACTGCTGATATCATACCAGCC
>DAOVJH010000275.1 GCA_030673345.1 Pseudomonadota bacterium | reverse complement strand
TTATCTTCACAAAAAGCCGGCCGAGCCGGGTGTTACAATTGTTTACAGGCCTGCAGTCGACATATATGGCGCGGCTGGTATTATGTGGCTTGTTTAATCAATAAGTTAAGTTGTTTATGTTCTGTGAAAAAAGGACAAGGGTGGGAATTATTTGTCGAGAACATTAACAGTATGGTTGTTTTTTCGATTAAACAGTCGTCTAATTTGGCCATATTAGATTTTTTTAATATGTAATCTATTGATTTAATTAAAAATATACTATAATGGCACAGGAATTGCTTTAGTAATGCTTACTAAAATACATAAATGTATAGATATAGAATACAAAAAAATGGACAAAGGACTAAATTGTGAATAATTTCAAACGGATAGTGTTCGGTTGCCTGCTTGCCGCTGCCTCATTAAATGTAATGGCTTTGCCTTTTATCACGGGCCAGATGGATATGGGTGGCGCTGCCTATGTAAATGATGCGACGGGTGCGCGTGTTACTGATGCTTCATTGGCAACAGCCGTCGATTTTAATTCAGATGAATTTCGCGTTTTATACGCTGATGGCGATTTTGCCGGGGCTCTGTTTGCACTGGGCAGTATTCAGGATCTGACATTTGACCCTTTTGCTGGACCGATAGCCAATTTTTGGACAGTGGGTGGTTTTTCATTTGAGCTGACCGGTGTCACACGTGGTACAACGAATGATCCTGAGAATGTACTGATTTTAGATGGTACTGGCATCATCAGTGCTGCAGGTTATGCTGATACGGCTGCAAGCTGGAGCTTTGCAGCGAATACCACGGGCAATGCTCTATTTGCCTGGCAGGCAACGAATCTTGCGCAAGCGGTTCCTGAGCCGGGTGTTCTGGGCCTGATGTTACTGGGTCTGATCGCTGTTGGTCTGCGTAGAAGAATAAAATAAAAGTTAAGTTTTACTGGGATGGAAGTTATGCAAAAAATGCTTAAAGTTATATTGATGTGTATCGTGTGTTCAGGTGCGACCAGCGCTTATACTGCAACAATCAACGGTTCTATGGCCGTCATAGGCGGGATGGATACGGGTGGATTAAATCTGGCGAATGTTACTGATATTTCACTGACAGCTTTATTTGGTGCAGACACTGGCGTTGGTGATTTTTTAAATGTTACTACGTCTTCAACCGGTACGTCTTCAACAACCCTGGGTGATGCGCTTAGCCTGAATGCTTTTGTCTCGGTTGATAATTTTATCCAGATTGAGAACTGGCGTTTTGATCTTTCAACCCTGAACTCCATTGATCAAAGAATTGATCTATTGACCTTGAAAGGCACAGGCCTGTTGACCGATATGGACGGTGTACTTGATTCTACAGCGGCTGTATGGGAACTCACAACAAGAAGTGCTAATTCTTACGGTATCACTGTAACCGCGGTGCCGGTACCCGCAGCGGTATGGCTGTTCGGTTCAGGTCTGCTCGGACTTGCCGGTATCGCTCGCAGAAAAGCTTAAACGCTGATAAAAAATACTTTTAAAAAAAGCCCCGCATTGCGGGGCTTTTTTTGTTGCTGTTTTTGGCTTTAGACTATATCGGGCGTTAGATACCATCGCAGCTGAAAGTGGTCTTCGGCTTTTTCTAAACACACGACGGCGCTGTTTTGAAACTGGATGATACCGCTGTTTTCATTGCCGGTAACAAGAAAAGACACCAGCTTGCCCAGGTGCGGCAGATGACCGATATAGAGTGCATGGTTAAGGTCCATGTTCGCTACAAATCGAGAGACATCATTGTTTGGTGCCAGGCCGTTAATGGCCGAAGTCGAGGTCATTCCCATGCTGCTGGCGAAGATGTCTGCCGTCTGTGCGGCGCGTAATTTGCCACTGTGATAAACGTGGGTAATAACTGTTTCTGAATCTTGCAGGGTACGGTTCAGGGTTCTGGCGACCGAAGTGCTCTGTTGGATACCTTCCTGAGATAGCGGGCGCTCGGGATTCTCTGCCTTGTCGACAGCGAGACCATGCTGTGCAAAATAAATGCGGCTAGCCGCCATCTTGATCAGCGCTTAAGGGTTTATTTTTTAAGGAAGAGAAATAGACCGGCAGCAAAACTGGCGGCGCCTGCGATGTATCGAATCATGACGCCATCACTGCTCGAACCGGCAAATGCCTGGTTGAACTGAGACTCGAAGCCACCTGACAGATCATAACCCCAATATGCCAGGCCGATGCCGACGACCATAAGAGCGATACCGATCGATTTAATGGGTAAATTTTTTGCCATGTTTGCACCTGTAATTAAGTATCAAAAGAATGGATAGATAGGCCCGTCGTGAGGATATCTGTCCTTTTATGGTCTATCGCCATAGTAAACAATAACGCGTGGTTTTAAAACTGTTTCAGGACAGTTTTTCGGGCAGCCAGGTCGCGAGTATCGGCCAGTAAGCGATCATTGCCATCACGGCAATCTGTATAACAATAAACGGCATCACACCCTGATAGATCTGAGTGGTTTTGATCGATGCTGGCGCCACACCGCGCAGATAAAATAGCGCAAAGCCAAAAGGCGGGGTGAGGAAAGAGGTCTGCAGGTTGATGGCGATCAGTATGCCCAGCCATACCGGGTCGATGCCCATGGCAAGCAATATTGGTCCGACGATCGGCACGACCACGAAAGTGATCTCGATGAAATCGAGAACAAAACCTAACAGGAACATGGTTAGCATGACGACAAAAAGGGCATGGTATTTGCCACCGTCCAGATCACCCAGCAGTTCCCGTATGAGTTCATCACCTTCGAATCCGCGGAAGACCAGGGAGAACAATGCCGCCCCGATCAATATCATAAACACCATGCAGCTGACACGCGTGGTGCTGCGTACGACTTCTCGCAAGGTTTCCAGCGTTAATAATCTTTTTGAAGCGGCAAGCAGCATAGCACCGACCGCACCGATCGCCGCAGCTTCCGTCGGTGTCGCCAGGCCGCCGATGATAGAGCCTAAAACGGCCAGGATTAACACCAGTGGTGGAATCAGGCTTTTTATGACGTCGTGTAACAGCGTTGATTCAAAATTGTTGATGCTGTCGTTTGCTGCCGGCATGGCGTCCTTGTTAAAAAAAGCGATGCCAGCAATGTAGATAATATAAAACGAAACCAGCAGCAGGCCCGGAATCAGTGCGCCGATAAACAGATCGCCGACAGAGATCGTCTCGGGTGAAAAGATTCCCATATCAAGCTGTGCCTGCTGATAGGCGTTGGATAAAACGTCACCGAGCAGGACCAGTACGATGGAAGGCGGAATGATCTGTCCCAGTGTGCCCGATGCACAGATCAGCCCGGTCGATATCCTGGGGTCATAGCCCTGTTTTAACATGGTGGGCAGAGACAGCAGCCCCATGGTGACGAC
>DAOVJH010000488.1 GCA_030673345.1 Pseudomonadota bacterium | reverse complement strand
TAAATACAGATACTAATGCTGCGCTCAAACGACAATTGCCTCACAGTCACTGTAGCGTTTATCTGCCTTATTAATGCGAGCTCTACCATCGCTGCTAACTGGTTAATGTTGCAGGGCACAGAACACCCTTTTGCACCGGAATACAAAGCCTGGGGGTTTATCCAGCCCGCATTCACCTATGACACCAGCAAAGAACTCAGTGGTTTAACCGATTCTCCTGGAGCACCCGATTTTTCACCGAACAACGGAGAGCGTCTTGCCATAACATCGGTATCACCCTGGTTTGACGACAACAGCGCATTTCATATACGGCGCGCCAGGTTTGGCGTTCGTGGTATTTTTACCGGAGCATCGAGAAACAGTTTCACTTCAAAAATGAATTACTTCACCCTGTTCGAAGTGGCGCCAAACCTGATGACGTACGACCCTTTTGGTGAACGTGCCCGTACCATCGCCATCGACCACCTCAGTCTGACTTTCAACCATATCCCTGGAGCACGTATCCGCACAGGTCTGTTTAAAACACCCGGTCCCGAAGAGACCCTGCAAGGTGTGCACACACTAGACTATATCGAACTTACTGATTTCACCGCACGCGAATTGCTGGAACGATTCGTAACCGGTGCAGTAAAACCTGCAGGTTCACCGGCATCACCTCCGCTAGGCACACCAACGAACACAGCATATGGCATTAATGCGGTCCGTGACTGGGGAATACAGATCTTCGATTCCTTTAACAGTGATCAATGGGACCTGTCTTACGCTGTGATGCTTGGCAGAGGTGAAGCCATTCAGGAAAAAAACAATACTGATAATAACCTCGAACTCTATCTTTATTCATCAGCAGAATATAATCTGCCTGGCGGTCTCGGCCCTTCTAATAACGGACTTAAAGTTTATGGCTGGTATCAGAACGGTAAACGTGAATTCAGCACGGATCCTGGCAATAACGAATACGACAGAACACGTTATGGCGTCGGTTCTAAATTACTAGGAAGGTTTTTTAAATCAAAATACAAATATCGACTTGGTGTAGAACTGATATTTGCCGACGGCATGATCTTTCTATCACCTGCTGGCGGTGTCGCTAACGGTAATGTCGGAAATGGCAATCTGCAGATAGCGGCGGATAGTGGCAATAAAGCACGCGGCGCAACACTGGACCTTGGTTTTTACCCCAATAACAAATGGCAGTTTGATCTACGTTTTCATCGACACGACTTACTGTATCAAACAGCCTCTGACATCAATCCTGGAAACGAGCGTGTTTTGACTGATACAACATTAGGGCTTAATTATCATTTCAGCCGAAAGTTACGGCTGACTTTTAACTACATTTTC
>DAOVJH010000208.1 GCA_030673345.1 Pseudomonadota bacterium | reverse complement strand
AATGGTGGTCATGGGTGGACTTGAACCACCGACCCCGGCATTATGAATGCCGTGCTCTAACCAGCTGAGCTACATGACCTTTATTCATCTATTTAAAAGCCGTCCGGTTGGACTTCTTTTGAACCTTCTACGAAGGGCGGGGATTTTCCCGTTTTATGGACTTATTGTCAATATTTATGGGGGTATAGTGACGAATATACCTACACGTTAAAACGGAAATGCATGACATCACCGTCCTGTACGATGTACTCCTTCCCTTCCACACGCAGTTTTCCGGCTTCTTTCGCACCCTGCTCGCCCTTGTTATCGACAAAATCCTGATATGCGATGGTCTCAGCGCGGATGAAACCTTTTTCAAAGTCGGTATGGATGACAGCAGCGGCTTTTGGTGCTGTAGCACCGATTGCCACGGTCCATGCACGAACTTCCTTCACACCGGCTGTGAAATACGTCTGCAGGCCTAATAGAGAATAACCAGCACGTATCACACGGTTTAGACCAGGCTCATCCAGACCTAACTCATCTAAAAACTCTTTTGCTTCGTCGGCCTCTAACTCGATCAACTCTTCTTCGATCGATGCACATACGGCTACGACGACTGCACCCTCACCTTCTGCACGCTGTTTTACAGCATCCAGATGAGGATTATTTTCAAATCCGTCTTCACTGACGTTAGCAATATACATGACCGGTTTTACGGTGAGCAGATGCAGATCGTAAAGCTCTGCCAGATCATCTTCACTCAAACCCATAGATCGCACAGGTTTGGTCTCATTTAAGTGTGCAGAAACTTTCTCCAGCAGTGCAAACTTCGCTTTTGCGTCTTTGTCACCGCTCTTGGCAACACGGCCGACCTTATCAGCCGCTTTTTCGACCGATTCGAGGTCAGACAGCGCCAGCTCAGTATCGATCACTTCGATATCATTAATCGGGTTGATTTTGCCATCGACGTGTATCACGTCATCATTTTCAAAACAGCGGACCACATGCGCTATCGCATCAGTCTCACGGATATTAGCGAGGAACTTATTACCAAGGCCTTCGCCTTTTGATGCGCCGGCGACCAGGCCAGCGATGTCCACAAATTCCATTGTGGTCGGTACCACGCGTTCTGGTTTAACGATTTCCGCCAGTTTATCCATACGGTAATCAGGCACCAGAACGATGCCGACGTTTGGCTCGATGGTGCAGAACGGGTAGTTTTCAGCCTGTATACCGGCTTTGGTTAATGCATTGAATAAGGTGGATTTACCGACATTGGGTAAACCGACGATGCCACATTTAAAACCCACGACTAACCTCTTTTATACTAAAAATTAATATTTGATTTAACAAATCCACAATATAACTTCGTCATGCCGGCGCGCTTCTGGCCGGTATCTATCTTTTAGATAGCATTGAGATCTATAGTTAAAACTCATCTGGATTCCGGCTAACAGCATGCCGGAATGACGGTGTCTTTACTTTAGTCTTTCTATTTACTATGTAATGTCTGCATTGCCTGCTCGAAAGCACCCGATGCCAGATCCGGCAACACGGCAACAGCATCATCGATATCCCGATCGATCAAAATACGATCATCACGCGACGCATTGTGCAGAACATAATCGACGACCTGATCTTTACTGCCCGGATGTCCAACACCGATACGTAAACGATGAAACTCTTTGGAACCCAGCTGGCTAATGATGTCACGCAGACCGTTATGACCACCGTGACCACCACCGGTTTTCAATTTTGCGGTCCCAGGCGGCAGATCGATTTCGTCGTGTACGACTAAAAGCTGGTCTGCATTCATCCGATAGAACGACAACAGGCTCTGTACTGAAAGGCCGCTGCGATTCATAAAAGTACCCGGCTTCAACAGCCAGATATCTTTACCTTCGAGCGATATTTTTGCGACTTCACCATGGAATTTTTTATCAGGGCGAAAAGTAGCAGCATATTTACGTGCCACCTCTTCAATAAACCAAAACCCGGCATTGTGCCGGGTTTCAGTGTATTTGGAACCAGGGTTACCCAGCCCAACGATAACTTTAAGATCGATCGATCTAACAGCCATAGTTATGTACAGCTAGCTATGCAGCTAACATTACTCGCTATCGCCACCTTCTTCATCGCCTTCTTCAGCAGCATCGCCTTCAGTTTCAGGTGCTTCAGGTGCTTCATCTTCAATCTCTTCAACAACCTTGCGTACGTGCATACCAACTACAGCTGTGTCGTGCTCTTCACCCTGTTTCAGCGCTAATATTTCGACGCCTTCTGGCAGTTTCAGATCAGATAAATGAATGATGTCGCCAACGTGCATCTCGGAAAGATCAACGGCGATAAACTCAGGAATATCTTTAGGCAAACATTCCACTTCGACTTCAGTAATGATGTGATTGACAACACCATCTTCAGTTTTGGCACCCGGTGCAACATCTTCTCCAGAGAAGTGTAACTGAGAGAATACGTGTACAACTTTCTTCGCATCAATACGAATAAAGTCCATGTGCATCACTTCCATCTTATAAGGGTGATGCTGGATATCACGTATCAAAACATCTTCTGCTTTACCTTCGATGTTCAATGAAAGCACCTGTGAATAAAAACTTTCATCTGGCAGCTTGTGCTGAATATCTTTCTGTTGCAGTGTGATTGACACTGGGTCTTTACCGGCACCGTATACGATGGCGGGTAATACGTTTGCATGACGCAGGCGGCGGCTCGCACCTTTCCCCTGATCTTCACGCAATGTAGCGTTTAATTCAAAACTCATGGTCTTCTCCAAAAAATAAAAAAATGCTTCATTCGCGACCAAATGAAGCTTGTCTGGAAGTTATTTAAACTTCCGTTTTGGTGACTTAAAATCACCAAATTTTTTGTAGGTGCGGCCGTAATATTTTTGGCATTTGCGCCTACATTAATCTATATACATCTCACTGACAGACTCTTCCATATGAATCCGTCGTATCGTCTCTGCCAGCATCTCCGCCACTGATAACTGGCGTATACGATCACAGGCCTGCGCTCCAGCTGACAGCGGAATGGTGTTGGTCACCACCAGTTCGTCCAGTACTGACCCGCTTATATTTTTAATCGCATCGCCGGATAAAACCGGGTGCGTACAATAAGCCGATACACTGGCTGCACCGTGATCTTTCAACGCGGCGGCGGCTTTACATAATGTGCCGGCGGTATCAACAAGGTCATCGACGATCACGCAATTTTTACCAGTCACATCACCGATAATATTCATCACTTCTGACACGTTGGCTTTTGGCCGGCGTTTGTCAATAATTGCCAGGTCAGCATCACCAAGACGTTTTGCCAGTGCTCTCGCTCTGACTACGCCACCCACATCAGGTGAAACAACCAGTAGATCGTTGCGATATTTCTGCCATATATCCTTTAACAATATCGGTGATGCGTAAACATTATCGATAGGCAGATCAAAAAATCCCTGGATCTGGTCAGCATGCAGATCTACCGTTAACAGGCGATCAAGTTTCACACTTGCCAGCATGTTAGCAACCACTTTTGCAGTGATCGGTACCCGTGATGAACGCGGCTTACGATCCTGCCGTGAATAACCATAATAAGGCACAACCGCTGTCACACGTTTTACCGAAGCTCGGCGCATGGCATCGATCATCACCATCAATTCCATCAGGTTGTTGTTGCATGGCTGACAGGTAGGCTGAATAATAAAGACATCTCGGCCACGGACATTTTCCATGATCTCAACGCAGATCTCGCCATCACTGAATGTCTCAACACCGATCTTGCCAAGCCTGGTACCCAGTATCTCGGCGATGCGTGACGCCAATTCGAGGTTGGCATTACCTGCGAATATCATCAACTGGCTTTCGTCTTCTTGATTCACTTTGCCAGCCTCATTTTAAGCAATGCTCACATTGAACTATGATGGAGCTAACAGTTGTTAGCCAGAATCTTTATAAACTACGCGGTAGTAGTTTGCTTTTCTAAATATGGCTGGGCCGGCAGGATT
>DAOVJH010000383.1 GCA_030673345.1 Pseudomonadota bacterium | reverse complement strand
GCCGTCAGGATAAACTTTTACTTCCATGCCAAGGCGCTGAAAAATCTCGGTGACTTCGTCTTCTGCCAGTTCAATACCAAGTACACGTTTAATCTGGTTTGAGCGCAGATGGATGGGTAATACTTCTTCAGGGTGTGAAGCTGTTCTATGCTCCAGCACAGGCCCAACCTCACCACCACAGATATCGCGAACCAGCTCAGTCGCCCGTTCGATCGCATGCACCTGCATCTGTGTGTCAACACCGCGCTCAAAACGGTGTGATGAATCTGTATGCAAGCCATAACTGCGTGCCTTACCAGCAATAACCTCTGGTCTAAAGAACGCGCTTTCCAGAAAGATATCGGTCGTAGAATCATCAACCGCAGAGTCTTCACCGCCCATCACGCCTGCAAGTGCAAGCACCTTGCTGTTATCAGCAATCACCAGCGTATTTTCCTGAAGATCAATGCTTTTACCATCAAGTAATGTAACTTTCTCGGCTTTTTCAGAAAAACGTACGCTTATTTTTCCGTCCAGTTTCTGCAGGTCAAAAGCATGCATCGGCTGACCCAGCTCGAGCATGACGTAATTTGTGATATCGACCACCGGGCTAAGCCCGCGGATTCCACTGCGGCGTAGACGTTCAAGCATCCATAACGGTGTCTGAGCGTTGACATCTATACCTTTGATGACACGGCCAGCGTAATGCGTACAGTCTTCGTCTGCCTTTATTTCGACAGGGAATTCATCTTTGACGGTTTGTTTGTAAGGTGCCCATTGCTGCTCGGTGACCTCACACTGATTCAGCACACCCAGTTCACGAGCAATACCCTCAATACTCAGGCAATCACCTCGATTCGGCGTCAGATCAAGTTCGATGATGGTGTCATCAAGCTGTAGATAGTCACGTATATCCTGCCCGAGCGGTGCATCTGCCGGCAATTCCATCAGACCCTCTGCACTATCCGCAAGACCCAGCTCTTTCTCTGAGCAGAGCATGCCGGATGATTCGACACCCCGCAGTTTCGCTGGTTTGATCTTCCATGTTTCACCCGGCTCGGCGCCAGGCAGTACAGCACCTATTTTTGCCAGTGGGATGATCAGCCCCTGACGAACATTGGAGGCACCGCACACAATCTGCCGTGTTTCTTTGCCATCGCTCACCTGGCAAACATTTAATTTGTCTGCATCCGGGTGTTTCTCCAGTGATTCGACGCGTGCCACAACCACTTCTGTAAATTCACCCGCTGCCGGTTCCACGCTATCGACTTCCAGACCTGCCATGGTCAGCTGATCGCACATCTCCTGCGTAGAAATAGCAGGGTTAGCCCAGCTTCTTAACCATTGTTCGCTAAATTTCATGCCTACGACCCCTTACGCGAACTGCTGCCAAATTGCTGCAAGAATTTAAGATCATTCTCGAAGAACAGGCGCAAATCATTAACGCCATAACGCAACATCGCCAGGCGCTCCACACCCATACCAAAGGCATAACCGGTATATTTTTCGGTATCGATACCCGCAGACTCAAATACTTTTGGATGCACGATGCCGCAGCCGAGCACTTCCAGCCAGCCGGTATGACCACAAACGCGGCAACCTTTGCCCTCACACATCACACACTGAATATCCACTTCGGATGAAGGCTCGGTAAACGGGAAATACGAAGGACGAAAACGTGTTTGCAGATCTTCATTTTCAAAGAACTGTTTTAGAAAATCAGCCAGTGTGCCCATCAGGTCAGCAAAACTCACATTTTCATCAACCAGTAAACCTTCAACCTGGTGGAACATCGGTGTATGCGTTAGATCAGAATCACAGCGATAGACCCGACCCGGCGCAATGATGCGCAGCGGCGGTTTATTGGTTTCCATGTGCCTCACCTGCACAGGTGAGGTATGCGTACGCAGCAGCGTATTGGCATCAAAGTAAAAAGTATCGTGCATGGCACGCGCTGGATGATGCGACGGGATATTTAAGGCTTCGAAGTTATGGAAATCATCCTCGATCTCAGGACCCTGTTCTACGGTGAAACCTAAACGTGAGAAAAGGCTTTCGATGCGCTCCATGGTTCTTGTAACCGGATGCAGACCACCCGCCTGCTGGCCACGGCCAGGCAGCGTTACATCAATTTTCTCACTCGCCAGACGCGCGTTTAACTTTTCAGCTTCCAGTGACTGCTTGCACTGCTCTATTGCCTGCTGTACTTCACGTTTGGCATTGTTGATATCCTGTCCAGCTGCCTTTCTCTCATCTGCCGGCAACTTACCCAATGTTTTCAACAATGAGGTCAACTCGCCTTTCTTACCCAGATAATCAACCCTGACCTGGTCTAAAACGTCCAGATTGTCAGCCGCATTTATTGTTGCAAGTGCATCTGCGGTTAACTTTTGTAAATCCACGCTTCAACTC
>DAOVJH010000475.1 GCA_030673345.1 Pseudomonadota bacterium | reverse complement strand
TGTTGAGCCAAAGAAGACATAAGTGTTCAATATTCCCCCTCTCCCTCTGGGAGAGGGCTGGGGTGAGGGCGTCGCTGAAAACACCCTCATCCTAACCTTCTCCCAGGGGGAGAAGGGACTTAAAGCCAGTGTCCGCCAATGACCGAACTCAGGCATTCATTACCAGGTAATGGGAGGTCGGACAGTAATAAGTAACCGTCGTTTAATCAGAGACTGTTCAGATGCAGTATGCTGAAGGATATGGCCGAAGCAATGATACCTGTGGCTAGTGACAGGTAACTCAACCTGAGGTTTACGTATTTTTTGTCCAGTACCTTACCGATCTGGTAGATATCTCTCATGATAAGTGTGCGAGCTTGTTCGTTATCCTGCAGGCTGTCTTTTAATGCGCTGACATATTCGTCCTGATCCAGTACAGAAAAGCTTCCGAAAAAGAGCAGGTTTACTGGTTTGCCGGAGGCAGGTTTCGGATTGCGGAATCTTGGTGTTATGACCAGTAGCGCAAATATTGCAGACATGGAGAAGAAAGCCGAAAGGATCCACATCGCGATGCTGTACTGACTGTGGTTTTCGAGCATGGCCTGTGTGACCGTGATGAATATAAGAAAAGCACCCAGAATGATGTTGGCTTTTTGATCGGCTATCATGCCTAGCATGACATGGTGTTGCTGTGCTGTTCTGAGCACGTAGATAACGTCACCCTGTTGACTGGGTTGATGCTTGTCTAACCACGAGCTTCGACGCTCAACTCTTTGTTGATCCTGGCTTTGATAGTTATGTTGTTCGGGTATTTTGGCCATTGTGGTATTCGGGGTTACATTTTTTCTATAGTGTAAATATCATACCGCGTTTTTTTGCTTTTTATACAGGTATTAGGCTTTTTTTCGCTGAGTGTTTCAGCCTGTACAGGTCTTTTGACTACGACACGCTTTTTTGCGTATTGAAGGGCATTGTCTAAAAGTTCGGCAGCGTTGTCATCTTCCCCATGAAGCCTTTGCAGTATCTGCATGTCTTTTTTAACCAGTGCAGACTTTTTTCTCTCCGGGTACATGGGGTCGATGTAGATTACATCAGGTACTGCGTCATCGGTTAACAACTGTTCTTTAATATAATCATTGGCGTCGCAATTTATTGCTGTAAATCCCTGCTTGATTATGGGCTCAAAAGCTTCGTTTAACGATGCGCGCTCTAATGCATCTTCAATTAACATAAATAGTACAGCTGAACGTTCGATCATGGTGACAGGGCAGCCTAGTGTGGCAAGTACGAAGGAATCACCAGCCAACCCTGCAGTGGTATCCAGAATGCTGGGCGTGTTACCTGATTTCAAACCGACCGCTTTGGCGATGGCCTGACCGCGGCCGCCGCCAAATTGATGACGGTGTGCAAGTGCGCCCGAAAGAAAATCGATGGAGATGGTGGTGTTTAACTGCTTATCATAGAGTTCGATCAGATCGTCATGAATGATGAGTTGTAAATCATATTGATCGTTTTTCTTTTTGAG
>DAOVJH010000225.1 GCA_030673345.1 Pseudomonadota bacterium | reverse complement strand
GTTCTAACCAGGGTTCGCGACCAAAGCGTGACTGGAACACGACTTTCCATTCATTATCTTTTAGTTCGAGCTTTTCAGCAACCAGTCGGGCGGTCTTCTGGCAATGGCAGAAATAAGGGTCGCCACTATTAACATAACGTAATGGAATGCCATGAAATGAAAACAGCAATAAATCACCACGTTGATTGTTCGCCCATTGGTTTTCGATGCTGTTAGCCAGCGCCTCGATATATTTTGGATGATCGTGATAGTGGTTGATCATGCGCAGGTCGGGTAGCCAGCGCCAGCCCTGTAGCACGGTCGTAACCTGGTCAAACACTGCAGCCGTGGTGGTGCCTGAATACTGCGGATACAGCGGCAGTATCAGCAGGCGTTGCGCCCCGGCTTTACGCAAACCTTCGAGGCCGTTTTTTATCGAGGGTTTACCGTAGGTCATCGCCATGTCGGCGATCACGTGTCCGCGAAAGCGGTCTTCCAGTTTTTTCTGTATCGCCTGTGTCTGTAAGCGGGTGTAATGCAGTAATGGTGAGCCGTCTTCCGTCCACACTTTTTTATACGCCTTTGCCGCGAGTGAAGGGCGAAAGCGTAAGATGATGCCATGCAGGACCAGCCACCAGATAAAGCGGTTGCTTTCTACGACACGCGGATCAGCCAGGAATTGTGCCAGGTATTTGCGAACAGCCGATGGTTTGGGTGCATCAGGTGATCCCAGGTTGACCAGCAAGATCCCGAGTTTTTCCTGAGGACCATGTTGATAACTAAATTTTTCAAACACGTTTTTAGTATGGTTTTGTGATTCGTGTGCGAAGAGTGACAGATTTGGGTTGTTAGCTCAAGTTCTATTCGGCGCACAGGCGTACAGTGTCCCTGTACTGTATTAAGCCGAATCACACGATTTACGCCCATTCTATTTAAGAATAATGTAATATATCGCCCAATATTTTCAGTACAAGTTTCGGGAGTCCCCATGCCAACCAGGCTGGTAATACCAAATGAAATAGCACCAGGCGAGCGACGCATCGCGCTGGAGCCGGTAGTCGCTAAAAAACTAATCGCTACGGGCGTCAACATCGCACTGCAGCAGGGTGCTGCCCTGTCCGCTTATTTTAAAGATGAAGATTTCACCGATGTGGAAATGGTCGCTGATGCTGCTGCCCTGTATAAAGAGGCTGACCTTGTCTTTAAGGTGATGCCGCCGACGCTTGATGAGCTGAAACAGATGAAAGACGGCTGTACCGTGGTCGGTTTTATGGTGCCGAGTAAAAATGCTGAGATGATGCAGCTGATGTGCGATAAAAAGATTACCTCGCTGGCGATGGAACTGGTGCCACGTATCACCCGTGCGCAATCGATGGATGCATTGTCATCACAGGCATCGATCGCTGGTTACATGGGGGTGCTGATGGGCGCGCAGTTAGCGCCGGTGTTCTTCCCGATGTTGACCACCGCTGCAGGCACCATACGTCCAGCCAAAGTATTGGTCATCGGTGTTGGTGTTGCTGGCCTACAGGCAATCGCTACCGCGAAACGCCTGGGAGCTATCGTGGAAGCTTATGACGTGCGCACAGCGACCCGTGAGCAGGTTGAATCATTGGGCGGCAAATTCATCGATACCGGTGTCAGTGCTGACGGTGAGGGCGGTTATGCCCGCGAGCTGACCGATGAAGAGAAACAGCAGCAGCAGGATGTGCTGGCAAAACATATAGCGATGGCAGATGTCATCATCAGTACCGCTGCGATCCCGGGTCGTCCTTCGCCGAAGATCATCTCTGAAGCCATGGTCGAAGATATGAAGACCGGTTCTGTGATCGTCGATCTGGCGTCTGAAGGCGGCGGTAACTGTGAGCTGACTAAACCGGGTGAGACCTTTGAATTTAAACAGCGCGTGACGATTCATGGGCCGTTGAATGTTGCTGGTGAGCTGCCGATTCATGCCAGCGAGATGTATGCCAAAAACTTATTTAATCTGGTCTCTCCGTTTATATCGGAAGAAGGAAATCTGGAACTGGATTTTGAAGATGATGTGATCGCCGGTTGTGTATTAACACGTGACGGCGCCATCGTACATGAACTCTATAGCAAGTCTACTAAATCGGGCGGTGCAGAATAATGATCGAAGGTTTACCCGCGTTATACATATTTATGCTGTCAGCGTTTACCGGTTATGAAGTGATCAGCCGGGTGCCGGTGATATTGCATACCCCGTTGATGTCAGGCTCAAATTTCGTGCACGGTATCGTGCTGGTCGGTGCCATGATCGTGATGGGCGGCGCAGAAGGAACGCTGCAGTTAACTATCGGTTTTATAGCGGTGGCCATGGCTGCGGGTAATGCCGTAGGCGGTTATGTAGCGACGGTTCGCATGCTGGAAATGTTCCAGACCAAGCCGAAAAATAAGGAGGCTTCGTCATGAGTTTAGTAATCGAAGCAGTTTATTTCATTACCGCTGCAGTATTCATTATTGGTTTAAAGCAGATGTCATCTCCAGTGACTGCGCATCGCGGCATCGTCTGGGCAGGCATTGCCATGGTCGTGGCTTCAGTGGCTACCTTCGGTGCGCCACAGATCAGCCTTGATATGGGCAGCATTAATCTGCAGCTGATGCTGGTTGCTATCATCGTTGGTTCTGCGGTGGCGTATGTTTCAGCGAAACGTGTTGCTATGACTGATATGCCGCAGATGATCGCTATGTATAACGGCATGGGCGGCGGTGCGGCGGCGGCTATTGCAGCTGTTGAGCTGGTTAAGCTGTCGGCAGGCGCAGAGAGTCATGGTCTGACGATTCAGGTATTGGCCGTACTGGGCGCAGTTATCGGTGCGATTTCATTCTCAGGTTCAGCGGTGGCTTTTGCCAAGTTACAGGGCATTATGAAAAAGACCTTGCGTCTGCCGCTGCACCAGGTCATCAACATCGGTCTGTTCATTGCCGTCAGTGTGTTTGGTTATTTTGTAGCCACAGGCCACCCGGTCAGCTTTGAACATGTCATCATCTTTTTTGTGCTGGCACTTATTTTAGGTGTGATGGTTACTCTGCCGATCGGCGGTGCTGATATGCCAGTGGTTATCTCGTTGTTCAATGCATTGACCGGTCTTGCGGTAGCCTTTGAAGGCTTCGTGTTAAACAACGCCGCGATGATTATTGCCGGCACAGTGGTGGGTTCTTCAGGTACCTTGCTGACCCAGTTGATGGCGAAAGCCATGAACCGTCCGATCTCAAACGTGCTGTTCAGCAGCTTTGGCAGTGATGGCGGTGCAGCTGCAGAAGAAGAGATCGAAGGCAGCATGAAAGAGATCCAGGCCAATGATGCTGCGATCATGATGGCCTATGGCCAGAAAGTGATCATCGTACCGGGTTACGGTATGGCGGTAGCGCAGGCGCAGCATAAGTTAAAAGAGATGGGCGATCTTCTCGAAGCGCGTGGCATAGATGTGAAATATGCGATTCATCCTGTGGCGGGCCGTATGCCGGGGCATATGAATGTACTGCTTGCTGAAGCCGGTGTGGATTACGATAATATTCTCGATCTGGAAGAGATTAACCCTGAGTTCCCAACGGCTGATGTGGCATTAGTCATTGGTGCAAATGATGTGGTTAACCCGGTTGCACGTTCTAATCCGGACAGCCCTATCTACGGTATGCCGATACTGGATGCGGATAAAGCGCAAAATGTGATCGTGATAAAACGCGGTAAAGGTGCAGGTTTCTCCGGCATTGAAAACCACCTGTTCTACGCAGATAATACGCAGATGTTATATGGTGATGGCCAGAAAGCGGTAGCTGAACTGATCGCAGGTATCAAAGCGCTGTAACTGGCAGGATCTGTTATCTGCAGT
>DAOVJH010000071.1 GCA_030673345.1 Pseudomonadota bacterium | reverse complement strand
GATGAGTCTGTTGACGTTACTAACGCTGTTTTTCATATATTGCGTAACGCCAGTATATTCACACCCGGGTTAGAGCCTAATATGGTGGTCTGCTGGGGCGGTCATTCGATCGGCCTCGAAGAGTATGACTATACCAAGGAAGTGGGTTACCAGCTTGGCCTTCGTGACCTGGATATCTGTACTGGCTGTGGGCCCGGTGCGATGAAAGGGCCGATGAAAGGCGCTACGATTGGTCATGCCAAGCAGCGTAGCGGTGTTGGTCGCTACCTGGGTTTGACCGAACCGGGCATCATCGCGGCAGAGTCACCGAACCCTATCGTCAACAAGCTGATCATCATGCCGGATATCGAGAAGCGGCTGGAGGCGTTCGTCCGCACCGGTCATGGCATCGTCGTCTTCCCCGGTGGTGCCGGCACTGCAGAGGAAATACTTTATATACTGGGTATCCTTTTGCATCCGGATAATGCTTCGGTACCTTTCCCGCTGGTTTTTACTGGACCTAAATGTGCGGAGGATTATTTCAAGCAGATCAATCAGTTTATTGTTGATACCCTGGGTCTGGAAGCGCAGCAGCGATATAAGATCATCATCGATGATCCTTCCCGTGTGGCGCTGGAGATGAAAAATGGTATGAAGCAGGTGCGTGAATACAGGGAGCAGGAGAGTGATGCTTTCCATTACAACTGGGCGCTGAAGATCGACGAGCACTTCCAGAAGCCTTTTGATCCTACCCATGAGAATATGAAAAATCTCGTCCTCAACAAAGATCAGGAAAGTCACCTGTTGGCCGCCAACCTGAGGCGCGCGTTTTCCGGTGTGGTCGCGGGCAATGTCAAAGATGAGGGCATACGTGCCATCGAGAAACATGGCCTATATGAGCTGCGTGGCGATAAATCCATCATGGAACCGATGGATGCACTGCTGGCTGCTTTTGTAGAGCAGCAACGCATGAAGCTTCCGGGTACAGAGTATGTGCCGTGTTATGAGATCATAAAATAATGTTTTCTGACATCAATTTATTGATGGTGAAGGATCTTATGATTTGTTGCTGGACTCGTCGCTGGACTCGTAGCTGGACTGGCACGTAACATTCTTCGGTAACGGCTCCTGACTTACTCTAAATATCGTCCATCCATGGACGCATGTATTATCCTGTTAACCGGCTGCTAACGGTTATTTCCGCCGGGCTGATTGTCGGATAGATTATCGAGTGCTGCCGGTTTTACTGTGGTGGTTCAGAAACGGTTCGAACAGCAATAATGTTCGATCAATTGTCGGATGATATCAACTGCCGGGTTCAATGCTTTCATCTCGATATATTCATCCGGCTGATGTGCTTGCTGGATGCTGCCAGGCCCCATCACGATAGTATCCAGCCCTATCGCATTGTAATAAGGGGCTTCGGTGCCAAAAGCGACAGCCTGTGATTCGCTGCTGGTCATCTTTTCCGCGAGTTTTACCAGTTCAGAATTTTTTTCAGTCTCCATGGCATCGACGCCGTCAAACAGCGGCACCGTTTTGAACTGGGTTCCGGTTTCCTGCAATACATGTTTTAACCGCTGCTGCATCTCTGCGCGCAGATCTGACGTTTTCATCCCTGGCAGCGGCCGAATATCGATCTGTAACTCACAGCTGCCACAGATACGGTTGGGATTGTCGCCACCGTGAATATGGCCAAAGTTCATGGTTGGAACCGGGACTTCGAATAAAGGGTTTTTGTATTTGCTCTGTAATTCATCACGCCAGCTTAATAATTCACTGATGACCTTGTGCATAGCTTCCAGCGCATTATTACCCAGCGCCGGATTGCTGGAGTGGCCTGCCTGGCCGGTGAGCTGAATAGCTTCCATCATCATGCCTTTGTGCATGCGTACGGGTTGCATATTGGTCGGCTCGCCGATAACCGCATAACGCGCATTTTTAAGACCAAGTTTATCGGCATGTTTGGCGATAGCTTTGGCGCCCGACATGCTGGTTTCTTCATCTGCCGTGGCCAGGATAATTAACGGCTGTTTAATCTTGTTTAGATCGATAGATTTTAATGCTTCGATGATGACAGCAAAAAATGATTTCATATCGCAGCTGCCCAGTCCATAAAAACGGTTATCTTTTTCAGTGAGTCCGAAGGGTTCTACCTGCCAGCGGTTTTCGTCGTATGGAACGGTATCGGTGTGCCCGGCAAGTACTAGTCCGTTATTGCCTGAGCCTAATGTGGCGATCAGATTGGCCTTGTTTTTCCCCTCATCCAGTATCTGAATCTCGCATTTAAAACCGAGACTCTCAAACCAGCTGGCGAGTAAATGGATGACGTGTAGATTACCCTGATCGATATCTGCCGATGTACAGCTTATCGAAGGTGTGCTTAAAACCTGCTGGATCAGCGACTTGAGGTCAGGAATATTCTTAGTCATTACAACACGTTAAAACTATTTTGAAAATAATGCAAAAAAAGCTTTCCTTTTGTTACGAAGTTATTACAATGCGCTAAAAATTAAGTCCGAAAGATTATACCGAGCAATAGTGTTTGGGGGAGATATAAAGATGGCCAAAGGTGGTTATATGGGTGGGATTTTTGGCAGTTCGCCAGTCAGTCCCCTGCAAAAGCACATGTCAAGAGTTTACGCCTGTGCATCCGAGTTAATTCCCCTGTTTAATGCTGTTATCAATGAAGATTGGGATGAGGTCGCCAGGCTTCAGCAGATTATTTCCGATCTTGAAAAAGAAGCGGACGTACTTAAAAAAGAGCTGCGACTGAATCTCCCGAAAGGCCTGTTCATGCCGGTATCTCGTCAGGATCTGTTAGAAGTACTGCTGATGCAGGACAGGGTTGCAAACCAGGCAAAAGATATTGCAGGCACCGTTCTCGGGCGACGTATGTTGCTGCCTGAAATCATCCAGGAAGATTACATCCGTTTTGTTACTCGTTGTGTTGCTGCCTGTAAGCAGGCAAGAAAAGCCATTAATGAGTTAGACGAGCTCGTCGAAACAGGTTTCAGCGGTCAGGAGATACAGATAGTCGCCGATATGATCACCAAGCTGGATAGTATCGAAAGTGATACCGACAACTTGCAGGCAGCTATTCGTACCAAGATATTCAAAATTGAAAATGAACTGCCGCCTATCGAAGCAATGTTTTTGTACAAGATCATCGAGGGAACTGGTGAAGTGGCAGATAAATCTCAAGGAGTGGGAAGTCGTTTACAGTTGATGCTAGCAAGGTAGGGGATTGTTGTGGAAATTATTGCTCAGTACGGTACAGTTTTTCTCATCCTTGCCGCAGTTTTTGGCCTGTTCATGGCCTGGGGTATCGGCGCCAACGATGTTGCTAATGCGATGGCGACCTCGGTGGGTTCCAAAGCACTAACGATCAAGCAGGCGGTGATAATTGCTGCCGTTTTCGAATTTGCCGGTGCTATTCTTGCCGGTGGACAGGTTACTAAAACCATCCGTAAAGGCATCGTTGATGCCGACCTGTTATCTGCCAACCCGGAGTTATTGCTCTACGGAATGCTTGCGTCATTATTAGCAGCCGGTATCTGGTTGCTGATAGCATCAAAAAATGGCTGGCCTGTTTCAACGACGCATTCGATCGTCGGTGCTATCGTGGGTTTTGCCATGGTGGGCATTGGCACGGAAGCGGTACACTGGGATAAAGTCGGTTTTATTGTCGCCAGTTGGGTGGTGTCTCCCGTGCTTGCCGGGTTTATCGCTTTCATGCTGTTCCGCAGTGTGCAGAGTCTGATACTCGATACCGAACATCCCTTTGAAAATGCCAAAAAATATGTCCCTTTGTATATGTTCCTGGTTGGTTTCATTATTTCACTGGTGACATTGGTGAAAGGTTTGAAACATGTTGGCCTGGAACTGTCATCATTGGAGCAATATCTTTACGCTTTGTTTATCGGCTTTTTGATCATGATAGCGGGCAGAGTGTATGTGAATACGATCAAGCACGATCCCAAAGCAGATAAAAAATTCCACTTCACCAATGTTGAAAGGGTATTTGGTGTATTGATGGTGCTTACCGCCTGCGCTATGGCATTTGCGCATGGTTCTAATGATGTGGCCAATGCTATCGGGCCTGTCGCTGCGGTAGTCAGTATCGTGCAGAGCGGTGGTGAAGTTGCGTCCAAATCGATGTTGCCAATATGGGTATTGGGTCTAGGCGGTATCGGTATCGTGATCGGCCTGGTCATGTACGGTAAAAAAGTTATTGCTACCGTTGGAAATCAGATTACCGAGCTGACGCCAAGCCGTGGTTTTGCTGCGACACTAGCCGCCGCTACCACGGTCGTGCTGGCATCAGGAACGGGCTTGCCGATTTCGACGACACATACACTGGTCGGTGCAGTGTTAGGTGTTGGCCTGGCGCGTGGCATGGCTGCGTTGAATCTAACGGTCATCCGCAACATCTTTATGTCATGGATCGTAACGCTTCCAGCAGGTGCGTTACTTTCTATCCTGTTCTTCTTTACCTTAAAAGGTATCTTCAGCTGAGTTGTTTGTTTTTTGTCGCTGGCAAGCGGTAAATGATAAAGCTGGACAGTTGGGGTGGGTTTATAACTGCGCACAATACCTGTCTGGCCATGGTAAATACGTGCTCACCCCGCGTGTTATCGTGTTATAAAGTAGGCTGAGTTTGCTGACTAATACTAACGACCAACCAATAACCGTTTAATGCCTTCTGTACCTACTGATCTTCTAGCCCAGGTTCCTGACACACTGCTATCCGTCGTAGAAAATTTCTGGGACGACTGGTGTCAATCATGTGAAGCAAAAGAGTTAGATCCGGATCAGGATCTGCCTCTTTCTGCACTTGGCAAAACCTGGGCGTGCAGTGATTTTGTAGCACGTAACTGTATCCGTTATCCGGAGCGTTTTTATAGCTTGCTGGCAGAAGGCTTTGGATCAACACGAACCATTGAAGACTATCAGGAAATCGTCAGTCAGACGGTAACTTCAAACAGTGATGAGAGCGGCCTGATGTCTGCATTGCGAGTCTTGCGTCAGCAGGAGATGTTGCGCATCGCATGGCGAGATCTGAACCTGCTGGCCGATACGGAAGTTATTCTTCAGGAACTTACTGATTTCGCCGAAGCCATGGTGGCTATCACATTGCATCACCTCGAAAAGCAGCAGGCCGAAACGTTTGGTATGCCGCTGGATGCGAACGGTGAAGAGCAGTCCCTACTGGTCTTTGCCATGGGCAAAATGGGTGGAGGTGAGCTTAATTTTTCTTCGGATATCGATCTGATTTTCACCTTTGCGGATGATGGTGAAACCCCCGGGCCGCGTAGAAAGTCTCATTATGAATTTTATCTGGCGGTGATACGGAAGCTGGTCAAAGTGCTGGATGAAGTGACTGCCGATGGTTTTGTCTACCGTGTGGATACAAGGTTGCGGCCTTTTGGTGAAAGCGGGCCGATGGCGATGAGTTTTTCCGGTGTAGAACAATACTATCAGTTACAGGGTAGAGACTGGGAGCGTTACGCCATGATCAAGGCCAGGCTGATCACAGGGCGTGATAACGATAAAAAATACCTGCAGTCAATGCTGACGCCATTTGTCTATCGGCGTTACCTGGATTTCAGTATGATCGAATCGATCCGTGAGATGAAAGCGATGATCAATGCCCAGATGAAGCGTAAGCGCATGACTAATAATGTCAAGCTTGGGCCGGGCGGCATCCGTGAGATCGAATTTATTGGCCAGACTCTGCAGTTGATACGTGCCGGACGAGAGCCGGAATTACGTGAGCGCAGTTTGATCAATGTCCTGAAATTATTGGCTGAAAAAAATTATCTGCAGAAACAGGAAGTAGAACACTTGATTCAGGCGTACTGGTTCTTGCGAAAATTAGAAAATCGGTTGCAGATGCAGAATGATAAACAAACGCATACGCTGCCTGATGATAAACTATTGCAGCAGCGATTGTGTCTTGCGATGCAGGTGCAGAGCTGGGATGAATTACTAGAGCAGTTATCGTTTCACCAGAACGCAGTTGACGCTGTTTTTCAGAACCTTATCGCTTCTGAGGGTGAAGAGCAGGATGACAGTGTCTCGCCGTTTGCGTTGTTCTGGGCAGAAGTAGATGCCAGTGACGATGAAAAAGAAGGCGTCAGGCAATATCTTGAGTCTTTGGGTTACAGTAGCGCTGATGAGGTCATCGACCTGCTAGCGCAGTTACGTTCCCGGTCACAGGTAAAGCATTTAACCGGTGATACTGCCCGCCTGCTAGCGCAGTTAATGGAATCGTTAATCGAGAAGATTGCTGATTATCCAGGCCAGACGGTATTGATCGATCGTATCTGTCGGATAATCAAAGCGCTGGCCGGGCGTAAGGTTTATATCAGTCTGCTCAGTGAATACCCGACCATACAGTTGCAGATGCTGACCTTGTGCTCAGCCAGTGAATGGTTTACGGAACGCTTAACAAAATATCCGATTTTACTGGATAGCCTGCTCAGTACAGCAGAGGCATTTCGCCGGCAATATGATGTCAGGCATCTGTTGCAACTGGAGCTGGAGCGTATCGAAGGTGATAGCGTCAATGCGGATGCAGATCTTGAGCTGCAGATGGACAGGATGCGGCAATTCAAACGGCAGATGGTATTTACGGTGGCCATGCTCGATGTGTTTTATGAGGAACCGGTAGAAACGGTCTCCGACCGTCTTACGGATCTGGCGAACGTGTTATTAGAAAAGATTCTCGATTTTTCATGGCGGGCTATGGTCGAAAAATATGGTGAGCCGAGCTGTATCATAAATGGTGAGTCTTTTCAGCCCGGTATATCGATCGTGGCTTATGGAAAGATGGGTGGAAATGAGCTGGGTTACGGCTCTGATCTTGATATCATCTTCGTCCACAATAGCAGTGGAGAAAAGCAGCTAACCACGGGTGAAAAATGCATCGATAACCAGAGCTTTTTTGCGCGTGTGGCGCAGCGGGTTATTCATTTTTTGAATACCCGAACCTATTCAGGCATGCTGTATGAAGCGGATACCCGACTGCGGCCAGACGGTCATTCGGGCATGATGGTCAGCAGTATTTCGGCATTTGAGACATACCAGCTGGAAAAAGCCTGGACCTGGGAGCATCAGGCCTTAATTCGTGCACGATTTGTCACTGGAAACGCGCTGATAGAGCAGGAATTTGATAGAATTCGCAGTTCGGTACTCAGG
>DAOVJH010000159.1 GCA_030673345.1 Pseudomonadota bacterium | reverse complement strand
GGCTTAAGTAATGTACAACTCCAAGTCCCACTACGTATTTATAGCAGTGATGGTGCATTAATGGGGGAATTCGGCGAGAAACGGCGAACACCTAAAAAGCTTGAAGAAATACCTGAGCAGATGCAGAAGGCATTTTTGTCTGCTGAAGATGACCGTTTCTTCGAACATCCCGGGGTCGATTACAAGGGCATCTTACGCGCGGTTATTAACCTGGTGATGACAGGCGAGCGTGGTCAGGGCGGTAGTACTATCACTATGCAGCTGGCACGTAACTTCTATCTGAGCAGTGAAAAAACATACCTGCGTAAGTTAAATGAAATTCTGCTGGCGTTAAAAATTGAGCGTGAGCTGGATAAAGAAAAAATTCTGGAACTCTATCTCAATAAAATTTACCTGGGAAATCGTTCCTATGGTGTCGCTGCAGCAGCACAGATCTATTATGGTGTTGAGCTGGATGAGTTGACACTGGCACAGGTAGCGATGATAGCGGGCCTGCCTAAAGCGCCTTCGACTTACAACCCGATCGTAAACCCTGAACGAGCAACTATACGCCGAGATTACGTGTTATCCCGTATGCATAATCTGGAGTTTATCAGTACGGCAGTCTATGAGGAGCAGCGCAATGCGCCAGTAACAGCGAGACGCCACCGTAGTGCGATAGGTGTTTATGCGCCATATGTTAATGAGATGGCGCGTGCCGAAATCGTTAAACAGTTTGGCGATGAGGCATATGCGCGTGGTTTAAATGTTTACACCACGATTAATAAACGCCGGCAGCAGGCGGCCAATGACAGCATCTGGAACGGCCTGGTCGAATATGACAGGCGCCATGGTTTTCGCGGTGTCGTCCGGCATGTGGAGCTGGATCCGGAAGCCAGGGAAGTAGCCAGGGAAACGGCAGAGACGACTACTGATGTCGTTGCAGGAGAGGATGCTGCTGAGGAGACTGAAGCTGACCTGACGTCTATATTGAAGGATGATGAAAATTATGGGCGCTTCATGCCGGCACTTATCCTATCGGTCAATGATGATATTTCTGTCGATGCTAATGTAGACCCGAAAAATGCTGCGGCTGCGGCTGCGGCAGTGGAAGCGAACACCATCGAAAAGCGCTCAGCAATCGCACTGTTAAAAGATGGCAACCAGGTTCGGATTCCGTGGAGCGGCATCGAATGGGCGCGTGAGTATGTCAGTGTTAATCGTGTTGGCAATGAACTGCAAACTGTGTCCGAGGTGATCAAACCGGGTGATGTCGTCTGGCTTGCCAAAGATCCGGTGTCTGGCTGGAGCCTGGCACAGATTCCAGAGGTGCAGGGTGCACTGGTCTCTGTGAAACCGAATACAGGTGCTATCCAGGCATTAACGGGCGGATTTGATTTCGAACACAGTAAGTTTAACCGTGTGGTGCAGGCGAAACGGCAGGCGGGTTCGGGTTTTAAGCCGATCGTCTACGCGGCTGCGCTGGATAAGATGTATACACCGGCGAGTCTGATCAATGATGCACCGGTGGTATTTGAAGACTCTGCGCTGGAAGGTGAGTGGCGTCCTGAAAATTACAGCGGTAAAACCTTTGGCCCAACGCGGCTGCGTATGGCTCTGTATAAATCACGAAATCTGGTTTCCATCCGTATACTCCGGGCTATCGGTCTGAAACACACGACACAATTTGCAAAGAATTTTGGCTTGAACAGAAAAGAGCTGCGTTATGACCTGTCACTTGCACTGGGCAGCGCCGAACTTAGCCCGCTACAGATGTCACGTGTGTATTCTGTTTTTGCTAATGGCGGTTACCTCACTGAGCCATATCTGATCCAGCGCATCGAAGACGCCGATGGCAGCACCTTGTTTGAAGCGGATCCTGCAGTGGCCTGTACATCCTGTGTCATCGCTGAACAGAGATGGTCAGCAGACATAGTAGAAGACGATTCACTGGCGAAACTGCCAAAACAGGCAGAACGCACCCTGGAGCCGCGCCTGGCTTTCCAGATGAACTCCATCTTGCAGGATGTCGTATTACGGGGCACTGGACGTCGTGCAATGTCCCTGGGCAGAAAAGACCTCGCCGGTAAAACGGGTACTACCAATGATCAACGTGACGCCTGGTTTAACGGATATAACCCAGACCTGGTGACGACGACATGGATAGGATTTGATCAGTTGAGGCCATTAGGCAGCAAAGAGACCGGTTCCTCGGCAGCGCTTCCAGTGTGGATTAATTATATGAAGGTTGCGCTGGCAGGGAAACCTGAAAAACAGTTGTCGCGTCCTGATGGTCTGGTTACTTTAAAGATCAATGCTGAGACCGGGCAGGCGGCAACGGATGCAGATACTAATACCGTATTTGAGATCTTCAGAAAAGAGAAAGTACCTGCAGCGGGCACGGTGGCACCGGCAGAACTGCCGGCGAGCGGTGATGATGCTGCAGCGATTCCGGAACAGCTGTTTTAACAGGTTATTGAAAAAGTCTGTACGTGGATTTTTTGATAGTCTGCTCAGGGTTAATGATACCTGTTCACCAGATGCTGCTAAATCCACATCAGTTTTTAATTATTGAGGAATGTCTTGCCAATATTCAGGTATACAGCACGTTCGCCTCTGTCGGTGGCACCAATAGAAAAATATAAAGGCCCCATAAAAGTATCGGCACCGATAAATATACTGCCGGCATAACGCAGGTTATCGCTATGGATGTCAGCTTTGTTATCCCAGGCATTACCTGCTTCAAGAGAAAAGCCCGTGTATATGGGTAAAAAAGTGATATCCCCCAATCTTCGATAGAAAGCCGCTTCGAGCATACCGAAATGCGGGCTTAACAATTCGTTGCGAACTGTGCCTGATAATTCAAAAAGACCGCCGTGGATAAACAGTGCATTTAACGGGATGTTATCTTCATTGCTGCTGGTTTCAGCGACGGCACGAGCGAAAATCGTATAACGCTCAAAAGTGGTTGCGCCACTGATATCCAGCCTTATTTGTTCATAGTTCAGGTCTGCACCAAGGTCTTCCCGGTTAGCAGTATACCTAAGACTGCTGAAAAAACCTCTGTTAGGAAAACTCAGGTTGTCTAGAGAGTCATGAAATAATTTTACGAAATAATAACTTTCTACAAAATCCGGTTGTAATACTTTAAGGCCGGCGACCGAGTTGATAGAACCATCGTTATAACTAAGACCTAAACTGAGGCTTGTATTTTGTAAAAATAGCTGGCCGGCGGAGAGTGTTATAAATGTTCTGTTGATGCGCTGTATGGATTCGATATGGTTGCCGATCAGCGTTGGTACAATCTCTGTTTTAAAGCCGGTTTTTAATGATACAAAAGTATCCAGTTTGATATTGATTGGCTGGTATAACTCGGCTGTCAGTTTTGGTTCTGAGCCAAGTACGCCGACGGCACGGAACTCGCCGGCGAGGTCATTCAAATTGTTTTTGTTATAGCTGGCGCTGAAGTTGGTTATCGAGATGACTTCAAAAGCAGATTCAATGTCCAGGCCAAACTGTATATAACTGTGTGCCCATTCCCGGTCTCGAACATAGATAATCAATCCGCGTTTTTCATCTCTTTGTTCCACGGAATAAACAACCGAGCCAGAATAATCAAGGCCATAGATATAAGAAATATCTTCTTCCAGCTGAGCTATGTCTAGCGGTTCACCAATCTTCTGATGTATCCGTACACGTATGACATCATCGCGCAGTGCGGTTTTGTTTTTTATTTCAATAAATTCAATAATCGGTTGTTTAATTGCAACCTTAGGCAGTGCCGATATATAAGATGAGTATGCTTCGTAAGAAAGTGACAGTTTTTTTAAATTCTCAATCTGTTCAGTTGCAGAGATATAACCAGCCTGTATTAATTCAGGGTGCTTTTCAAAATCAGATGATGAGATCTCTTTTGCTCCAGGTATGATCAATACATCATTTCCTTTCATCGTTTTTATCTGAATATCTGCGATGCGCCGGGTCAGGATGGTGGTCAACTGGCCAGTAACATCGAGCCCGGATTTGATGTCTTCTTTTTTGTCCAGTGGTGCACTGACATCGACCACGATGATGACGTCAGCGCCCATCTTACGCACGACATCAATAGGGACATTATTAGCTATACCGCCATCAACCAGTAATGTACCATCGATGGTGATTGGCGGCAGAGCACCTGGTATTGACATGCTGGCTCGCATGGCACGCGCCAGGTTTCCTGTTTTGATAATGAATGGTTCGCCGTTTTCAATATTAGTTGCCACTGCGCGAAAAGGAATGCGCAACTGGTCATAATCGTGAATATGAAAACCAGGGTAGGCAAGGCGGTCAAGTGCCAGTTCGACCTGCTGGCCTTCGATCAGGCCGGGTGAAATTTGTATGCCATCATTGTTGATGCCGATGCGGTGCATACTGAAGAACTCATAATCATCTTGCTTTCGGCGATATGATTTGTAATCACGATTGGCAAAATCACTAAAGACTTTATCCCAGGCAATGCCCTGTACGCCGATTTCAATTTCTTCCGGTGTTAAACCGATAGCGTACAAACCACCTATGATAGAACCCATGCTGGTGCCGACGATGTAATCGATTGGTATATTGTTTTCTTCGAGTAATTTTAATACGCCGATGTGTGCAAACCCGCGGGCACCACCGCCACTTAATACCAGGCCTATCCTGGGGCGTTTCTGTGCAGGGTCGTTTGCCTGGGCTGAGCTGGCATCAAGATTTTCGCTGCTAGCCATCTTGCAAAAGCAGGACATGGCTAGCGAAAAAATTATTATCTTTGAAAAATTACATCTGCG
>DAOVJH010000337.1 GCA_030673345.1 Pseudomonadota bacterium | reverse complement strand
AGCAGCTGCAAATTCGCCGTCTCACACTTCCTCTTACACACGGACAGAGCAATCTCATTGCACTGCTGAGTGTCCCACCAGTACAAAATACCGGCTAAAATCAAGATTATTAACAGTAAATCATCCATCTTCGCGTATTACTTGCTTAGTATCATTTCATCGTACATGAATTTCCGATAAAATCACCCGATAAATAAATAAAACCCTGAAATTAAAAAAACGAGACATAAACTATGCTTGCCGATTCGGACACGACCACACGCGCCAGTTCATACAGCTACGAAGACCTTCTAACCTGTAGCCGAGGTGAACTATTTGGCCCTGGCAATGCACAGCTGCCCGCACCGAATATGTTAATGATGGATCGTATTACGCATATCTCTGAAACCGGCGGCGCTTTCAATAAAGGCGAAATCAAAGCAGAGCTGGATATCAATCCTGATCTATGGTTTTTTAAATGCCACTTCGAGGGTGACCCCGTCATGCCTGGCTGCCTCGGTCTCGATGCCATGTGGCAGCTCGTCGGTTTTTCTCTCGGCTGGCGCGGGCACGAAGGCCGCGGCCGTGCACTTGGGGTTGGCGATGTAAAATTTACTGGACAGGTTCTGCCGACCGGCAAGCTCGTTCAATATCAAATCGACATCAAACGTGTCATCGCACGCGGCCTGGTGATGGGTATCGCCGAAGGTTCCATGTCGATCGATGGCCGCGAGATATACACAGCAAAAAATTTACGTGTTGGTCTTTTTACTTCTACAGAAGATTTTTAAGGTAATACAATGAAACGAGTAGTCATATCTGGTATTGGTATAGTCTCATGTCTCGGCAACGATAAAAACGCCGTGCTTGACTCACTGCAACAAGGTCGTTCAGGTATTAAATTTAAGCAGGAATATGCCGACATCGGCATGCGCAGCAATATTGCTGGCAGCGTAGACATCAATGTCGATGATTTTATCGATCGCAAGGTAAAACGTTTTATGGGTGATGCTGCCGCTTTTTCCTATATCGCGATGCAGCAGGCCATAGACGACGCAAAGCTCGACGATAGCCAGGTCTCAAATATCCGCACCGGAATCGTCATGGGTTCCGGCGGTGCTTCGTCTGCAAACCAGGTCGAAGCTGCCGATATACTGCGGGCAAAAGGTATCCGCCGTGTTGGCCCTTACATGGTGCCGCGCACCATGGCGAGTACCGTTTCAGCCTGCCTGGCGACACCGTTTCAGATAAAAGGCGTCAATTACTCCATCAGCTCAGCGTGCGCTACCAGTACACACTGCATAGGCAATGCTTACGAGCTGATCCAGATGGGCAAACAGGACATCGTCTTCGCTGGCGGCGGCGAAGAAGAGCACTGGTCACTCAGCATGCTGTTCGATGCGATGGGCGCACTTTCGACCAAATACAATGAAACACCGGAAAAAGCTTCCCGCACCTATGATGCTGATCGCGATGGATTTGTAATTGCTGGCGGCGGCGCCTGTGTAGTAGTCGAAGAATTCGAACATGCTCTCAAACGCGGCGCACCTATCTATGCAGAAATTGTTGGTTACGGCGCAACATCCGACGGCGTTGATATGGTCGCACCCTCAGGCGAAGGCGCTATCCGCTGTATGCAGATGGCAACACAGGGCATTGAAGAAAACCTGGACTATATCAATTCACACGGTACCAGCACACCGGTAGGTGACTCAAAAGAGCTTTATGCTATCAAAGAAACATTTGGCGACAACATACCGCCCATCAGCTCAAGTAAATCTCTCGCTGGACACTCCCTTGGCGCATCCGGCGCACAGGAAGCAATCTATACCATGCTGATGATGCAGAACAACTTTATCCAGGCGTCAGCCAACATCGAAAACATGGATGAGGCCGCAGCAGACATGCCGATCGTTACAAAACGCATGGACGATGTAGACATGAACCTCGCGATGTCTAATAACTTTGGTTTTGGTGGCACAAACGCCTGCCTGGTGATGAAAAAATTTAAAGAATAATTAATAACTTACCGAAACTTTGTAAATCTGGTGCTACACTTGTAAGTATTATAAAAACAACCAATTGTCAGAAAAAGACTCATGAACAGTTTACTTGCAAAAAACGCCATGAAAAATAACGGATTATTCAGCCAGAAAACGGCCAAAAGTCCAGCATCAGCTACCCTGTTAACCGCCGTGATCTTGTCTGTTATTTCCACCAGTACTTTCGCCAATCGTCCCTCGATGGAAGGACACAGCGACACAGCCGCTGCAGCTGAACCCCAGACACAGCCGATGGCTGAACAGAATACCCCACAAACCCGGCCAGAAGCAGAAGCGCCTTCGGCTGTTGAAATCATGATGCAACAGCAGTCGCAGCAACCTCGACAGGTGCAGCAAACCGGAGATATTCTGCAATTACCACCAAAAGAGATGCAGCAGGGCGAAACTCTGCAGATCAGATTACTGGATTATCCGCGCCGCGGCATGAGCATGCAGAGAGTCGAACAGGAGTATGGCCAGCCGATGGCCACCTCGACCAGCGTAGGCCAGCCACCGATCACACACTGGACATACAACGACCGTGTTGTTTATTTTGAATACTCCACTGTGTTGCATGTAGTCGCCCGTTAAAGAAAGTCATTTGTCATCAGTCGTTGAGCAGTCACCTGTAAGCGTTACTGATCTCGCTGCTGACCTCAATAGTAGCCCGTTACAACAACTGCACAGTCCTTTCCTGGAACAAACCGGGATCAACGTTTTCGTTAAACGTGATGATCT
>DAOVJH010000427.1 GCA_030673345.1 Pseudomonadota bacterium | reverse complement strand
TTAATAAATAATGCGGCTGCTAAATATTAGACAAAGTTTAACTCTATGATTGTTATGCCTTCATTTTAGTTTGGCACGCAAACTGCATTTAAATTGGAAGTTATTTGTAACTGTGGATTGTTTGAATGGACATCACTGCTTACGGATTGAAATGTGAATAAATGTTTTGGAGATGGAAATGGATATAAAAGGTTTAATAAAAATAAATGTTTTACTCTTTGCGGGGCTTTTTAGCGTATCTGTAAATGCTGTAACTATAAACTTAGGCGATGATCCTGATGATATTATCGGTACCTTTCTTGGTAACGATGGAGATGCTGCTGAGTTTACTGCTATTACCGGGATAATGGGTGTTACTGAATTGTTTCGTGATGATAGTTTTTGTGATGTAGCTGATGCTGGATGTCCTACGCCTAATGGTGTATTTGATGGCACGGTGATAAAAGTGGATTTTCTGGATTACCTGGTCGTAAAGTTTGACGGTGTATTCGGTGTTTATGATGTTAGGGCATACGATGTTGGTGATGTGCTTGGTTGGGAGACTGCCGATTTTGTTGACGATTGTATAGCGATTGGCGGCGTAAATTGTACTGCTGCTACCTCGCATGTTGACGGTTACGGTGTAGTACCTGTACCGGCAGCTGTATGGCTGTTCGCATCGGGTCTTCTTGGACTGATAGGCGTTGCTAGAAAACGCGCTTAAGTAGTACTTCTAAGTTACATCAAAAAGGCGGCCTTCTTGGCCGCTTTTTTTGTTTGTAAATGCCAATGCAAGCTGTATAGGCATTCGTTATAATATTACACTTCAGTCAATAGTTTATTCCATGGCAGTAATTACCCGTGAACGCAAATATAAAGTCACCTCTAAACGACGTTAACAGCTATATGTCCCAGGTAGGGCAGTCCGCACGCGAGGCTTCCAGGGCCATCGGAAAGGCGTCTACAAGTCAGAAGAATCAGGCGCTGGCTGCTATAGCAGATCGAATTGCTGAACAGGCGGATGCGCTAAAAAAAGCGAATGCGCTGGATCTGGCTGCTGGTAAAGAAAAAGGCCTTGATGCGGCATTGCTCGATCGTCTCGAGTTAACGGACGAGCGTATTGGTTCTATGGCTGAAGGCCTGCAGCAGATCGCTACTTTACCTGATCCTATCGGTGTGATTTCCGACCTGGCTTATCGCCCGTCGGGTATCCAGGTGGGTAAGATGCGTGTACCTCTGGGCGTTATCGGTATCATCTACGAATCGCGCCCCAATGTGACCGCGGATGCAGCCGGTCTTTGCCTGAAATCCGGCAATGCGGTGATATTGCGCGGCGGCTCTGAAGCTATTCATTCTAACCAGGCGATTGCTGCGTGTATCAAGCACGGGCTTGAAGTTGCCGGCTTGCCTGCTGATGTGGTTCAGGTGGTCGAGACTACCGACCGTGCGGCTGTGGGTGCTTTACTGCGTTTAAAAGAGGATGTTGATGTCATTATCCCTCGCGGCGGTAAAAGCCTGATCGAGCGCATCACTAACGAGTCTGAAGTGCCTGTGATCAAACATCTTGACGGTATCTGCCATGTTTATATCGATGATGATGCCGATAAAGAAAAAGCGTTGAGTGTCGCCTTTAACTCGAAAACGCAGCGTTATGGCACCTGTAATACCATGGAAACCCTGCTGGTCGCAGAGTCTGCGGCCGCCAGCATCCTGCCTGAGCTGGCAGAGATGTATGTCGAAGAAGGTGTTGAAATACGCGGCTGTGAGAAAACGCAGTCGCTGTTAAAAGACAATGTTGCTGACGTTATAGCCGCGGTTGAGGAAGACTGGTCAACGGAATACCTGGCGCCTGTTTTATCGATCAAACTTGTTGATAATATTGATGCTGCGATCAGCCATATCAATCAATACAGTTCACAGCATACCGAATCCATCATTACCGAAAATTACACCAAATCACGCCAGTTTCTGCGTGAAGTCGATTCAAGTTCGGTGATGGTGAATGC
>DAOVJH010000158.1 GCA_030673345.1 Pseudomonadota bacterium | reverse complement strand
GATTTCGGATAATTGCTTAACCGTTTCCGGCAGCAGGTCACAGGCCGTACGACCAGGCACGTTGTACAGTATCTGCGGGATATCGACTGTTTCCGCGATCTTTTTATAATGCGCATACAGACCGCGCTGTGGCGGTTTATTGTAATACGGTGTTACCAACAGGCAGGCGTCAGCTCCACCCTTCTGTGCGCAGCGTGTCAGCTCGATGGCTTCAGAAGTAGAGTTAGCGCCAGTACCGGCAATTACCGGGATACGGCCGTTGACCATCTCAACCGTACGCGCGATCACATCACAGTGTTCAGCCATATCCAGCGTCGCTGACTCACCTGTGGTCCCCATAGAGACGATGGCAGAGGTGTTGTTTTCTATATGAAATTCGACCAGCCTGGCCAGGCTCTGAAAATCGACGCTGCCATCCGCCTGCATCGGTGTTACCAGTGCAACCATACTGCCGCGAAACATGCCGCTTTTATTCATTATTAGCCCCGAAAAAATAAGGCGCACAGTTAATCAATATTTCACCTTTATTTCAATGATTTATGTTGCCAAATGCAAATAATTTACTAATATCTATGTTTATTTCTCTGCTGATTTTAAAGCATTTTCGGGAATTTCCCGAGCATTTGAGAATCCTTTGCTATACTCATTCTATACACGCAAACTGATTCTTATCACGTGCATGCAGGCAGAGCAATCGACAGCTTGGACACACAATTGAATACAACACAACAGTCAGAACGCCGCAATTACAACCGCATCCCGTTTACAGCGGAAATACTGATGCAGTGCGGCCATGAAGAATGGAGCTGTAACCTGCTGGATATCTCCCTGAAAGGGATGCTGGTAGAACCGCCTGAAAACATCGATATCGACATGAGCAACCCCTGCGGCATGGCGCTTTTTCTCGGTGAAGACATTTCCATTCATGCCCGCGTAAATATCACCCACAGCAGCAATGGCAACTGGGGGCTAAAATGGTTACAGATCGATGTAGCCAGTCTGCAGCACCTGCGCCGGCTGATCGAATTAAACACCAACAACCCTGCGATGCTGACACGTGAGCTGTCCGAGCTGGGCTGATACTTCCTCATACCCTCCCAAAAAAGACCTGCGTGTCCGCTGCTGAGCCAAAGAAGACATAAGTGTTCAATATTCCCCCTCTCCCTCTGGGAGAGGGCTGGGGTGAGGGCGTCGCTGAAAACACCCTCATCCTAACCTTCTCCCAGGGGGAGAAGGGACTTGAAGCCAGTGTCCGCTGCTGGCCGAACTCAGACACTCTTTCAAGTTGAAAACCGGTCGTTTTGTCTTTTTCTGCAAACACTATGCGTATTAGCCTTTTTTGTTTACACTGTGCTCCACATTTTATTTCCCATACAAAAACATGACTACAAAACTTGTTATCTCAGCACTGGGCACTGACCGTCCAGGCATCGTCGACGAACTCAGCAACATCATCTACAGGCAATCGCTCAATATCGAAGATAGCCGTATGACCGTACTCGGTGGTGAATTCGCTATGTTGTTGCTGGTCAGCGGCGAGCAGTCAGCCATCGATGCACTGCAGACACAGGTAAACGAGATCGAACAGGCACTGCAGATGCGCCTGCTGATAAAAGTCACCACCGATTCAAACGTGATCAGTAACGCCATCCCTTATGCTGTCGAAGTCGCTGCACTCGATAATCCCGGCATCGTAAACAACATCGCCAGCTTCTTTTCGGAACGGGACATCAATATCGTCAACCTGCAGACAGAAAGTTACTCAGCACCCCATACCGGCTCACCGATGTTTGCCCTGCACATGACTATCGGCATCTCTGCAGACACGAACATCTCCCAGCTGCGTGACGAATTCATGCAAGCCTGTGACGAGCTCAATCTTGACGCTGAATTAACAAACTTATAACCAGGAAGCTAAGGCTTAACCGGATACAGACATGGTGAAAATCGGCAAAAAAGTTAAAAATTTTTCACGCCCGGCAACGGGTGAAAAATCGGTCAGCCTGAAAGACCTGGCGGGAAAAAAAGTCGTACTGTATTTTTACCCGAAAGACAGTACCCCCGGCTGCACGACCGAAGGCCAGGATTTTCGTGACGCGAAAGCAAAGTTCACCCGTCAGAACACGGTGATACTCGGTGCATCACGCGACAGCATGAAACGGCATGAAAACTTCAAAGCTAAACAGAAATTCAATTTCGACCTGCTCTCCGATGAAGATGAATCGCTGTGCAAACAATTTGACGTCATCAAACTTAAAAAATTATATGGCAGAGAATATATGGGCATCGATCGCAGCACGTTCCTGATCGGTGAAGATGGCGTACTGCTAGAAGAATGGCGCGGCGTCAAAGTAAAGGGCCACGTCGAAGCAGTATTGGCCGAATGTAAAAAGCACAAATAAGCGTCAGCTTATTAATGATATGTCCGTTTATTTAAATCGCGCCACCATCATATGGACAGGTTTATTCTTAACCGGTTTTATCTGGTCAGTCATCGAACCAAAAGATTACCCGACCTGGGCGATGGAGACGGCACCGGCCATTCTTGGCTTTGCAATATTAATACTGACGCGAAAAAGCTTTCCCCTGACTACCCTGTGTTATTCCCTTATCCTGTTTCACTGCTGGATACTTTTCATCGGCGGCCATTACACCTACGCGGAAGTCCCACTGTTCGACACAATAAAAGAGGTGTTCGATCAGTCAAGAAATAATTACGATAAAGTTGCCCATTTCATACAGGGGTTCGTGCCGGCCATCATCTGCCGGGAAATAATTATTCGCTTTAATGTGATCAGCAATAAATACTTCATGAACTTTTTTACGGTATGCTTCTGCCTCGCTCTAAGCGCATTCTATGAGTTACTCGAATGGTGGGTAGCACTGCTGAGCGAGGATGCAGCTGAAGCCTTTCTCGGCACACAAGGATACGTCTGGGACACGCAGTCTGATATGGGGTGGGCACTACTGGGTGCGATCAGCGCCATCATCCTGCTATCAGGCATTCACAACAAACAGATCCAGCAAATACAAACACGGTAATCATGAACGATAAAACTTACATCAAAGGTAAAGACGCAGCACTGGAAGAATCGATTGCGTCCATGCAGAAAAAACTGATCGATCTGAATTTTGATATCGAAGAAGCGTCCTGGTTAAACCCGGTTCCCAATGTCTACTCGGTACACATCCGCGACAAAGACTGCGGCCTGATGTTTACCAACGGCAAAGGCACCACAAAAAAATCCTGCCTCGCCAGTGCACTGGGTGAATATTTTGAACGTCTGAGCTGTAACTATTTTTTTGCCGATTTCTATCTGGGCCAGGCGTTTGCAAACGATGATTTCGTCCACTACCCGGATGAACGCTGGTTTAAAAACAAAGATGCAAATGATGACAGCATCCACGACGAATTACTCGACGAGAAACTCTGGCAATATTATGACCCGGAGCAGGCACTGAGTGCTTCGATAATCTTCGACACCAACTCGGGCACAGGCGAACGCGGCATCTGCGCCTGCCCGTACCAGCGGCAGCGCGACGGCAAGACCATCTGGTTCCCGATCAACATCATCGGCAACTGCTATGTGAGCAACGGCATGTCAGCCGGCAACACGCACAACGAAGCCCGCGTGCAGAGCCTGTCAGAAGTTTTCGAACGTTATATCAAAAACAGGATAATCGCTGAAGGCATCTGTTTGCCAGAAGTGCCTGATGAAGTACTGCAGCGTTACCCGCAGATTACCGAAGCCATCAAAAAACTGGAACAGCATGGTTACAGTCTGCGCATAGCCGATGCTTCACTCGGTGGCCGTTATCCTGTGATGAGCGTGACATTGATCAACCCGACAAACGCTACCGTGTTTGCCTCTTTCGGTGCACACCCAAGCTTTGAGGTCGCACTGGAACGCACGGTCACCGAACTGTTGCAGGGACGCGACCTCGATCAGCTCGACGGATTTCAGTCACCCAGTTTTGACCTCGATGAGGTCGCCGACCACCATAACCTTGAAACACACTTTATCGATTCAAGCGGCTTGATCGCTTACGACTTCTTTAAGCACACACCCGACTATGAATTCTGTGACTGGGATCATGATGCATCGACTACCGATGAATTCAGTTATCTGCGTGACATCATCCATGAACTCGGTTTTGACATCTACATCTCAGATTACGAACATCTGAACGTCTACTCCTGCCGTATCATCGTGCCCGGGATGTCGGACATCTACCCTGTCGACGACCTGGTCTGGAACAACAATAACGAAGGTGCCCTGTTCCGTGAAGAGATCCTCTCATTGAAGAACCTCGATGCATCGCAGTGGCAAGCTATACTCACCCGACTGAACGAAGGCGGTTACAATGATTACCAGCGTGTCGCAGAATTTATCGGCGTTGCACCCGATGCAGGAACCACGTGGGCCAGCCTGCGTATCGGCGAACTAAAAGCAATGTTATACCTGGCTTTAAAAGATGATGAAGCCATCGAATGGGTAAACTGGAGCATACATATCGATCAGCTCGATAATGACTCTACACGTTTTTATCTATGCCTTCAGGCATTACTCGAAATAGACAGTGACCCACAGCGTGACCTTGAAGATTACACAGACAGTCTGCAACTGATGTTCGATGCGCAGACACTGTCAGACTGTCTCGACGTCTGCTCCGGTAAAAAGTACTTCATTGGGCTGCACAGTTCCGGTCTAAGCCTGGAAGGTTTCGAGACACATAAGAAACTGCTGGATGGCTACAGAAAACTACACATTGCCAAACAGCATTCCTGGCAAGAGT
>DAOVJH010000211.1 GCA_030673345.1 Pseudomonadota bacterium | reverse complement strand
GGCGAGTTCTGGCGCAGCATGATAATAGTGCTGGCTAAATGGGCACCCCTGTTTTTCAGGGGCGTAGCTGACGTGGCGGCCTTTTCTGGGTACTCTTTTGGGCTGTAGCAAAAGAGTGCCTCGCCAGTGGGGCGAGACCCACAATGCCTAACTAAAAACCAAATGTAAATATTGCTCAACCTATCCCTAACTCAAACAGCACTAGCTAAACCTGCAACAAGATCGCGGAATAAAGTTCCGCTCCTACAGGTGAAGGCCTCGTCCGAAGTACGAAAGCAAAATATCAAACCCCATACTCACGACGATAATTCTTCATCGCATCCAGATGCTCTGCAAACGAATCATCACCTTCTAAATAATCAATCAGATCTGCCATAGTGATAATGCTGAATACATCAATCCCATAATCCCGGTTCACTTCCTGAATCGCCGACAGATCACCCTTACCTTTTTCCTGCCGATCAAGCGCGATCAGAACGGCAGAGGTAGATGCACCTTCTGCCTGAATGATATCGACCGCTTCGCGGATAGCGGTTCCCGCAGTAATCACATCATCGACTATCAACACATTACCACTTAATTTAGCACCGACGATCGAACCGCCTTCTCCGTGGCTTTTTACTTCTTTGCGATTAAAGGCATACGCCTTATCGATATCATGATTCACCGACAGCGCATAAGCGATCGCGGACACCAGGGGAATACCCTTATATGCCGGGCCGAACAGCACATCGTAATCAATGTCATTATCAAGAATGGCCTGGGCATAACAGCTGCCCAGCTCTGCCAGTGCATAACCGCTATTAAATAACCCGGCATTAAAAAAATACGGACTGACACGTCCTGACTTCAGGGTGAACTCACCAAACCGAAGTACCTGGTATTTGATGGCTAGCTCAATAAATCGTTTTTTATTTTCTTGCATTTTTCTATAAATTCTTTGCCTGATTTCTTTCCGTGCAGTATACGTCATTTACACTTGTCATTTCGACCAGCGGGAGAAATCTTAACTGCCAACCTATCAAGATCACTCACTATCGTTCGAGATGACAGCACTGATTAGTAGAAATTCAGGTATCATAGACGCTCACATAATAAGAAGAATCTGGAATTCAAGATCAGCATGCGCATTATTTCGGCTAACACCAACGGTATCCGTGCCGCCGCGAAAAAAGGTTTTTTTGACTGGTTAAAAAAGGTCGACCCTGATGTGGTCTGCATACAGGAAACCAAGGCACAGGAGCACCAGCTCACTGACCCACAGTTCTGTCCTGAAGGTTATTTCTGCCAATATCACGATGCTGAAAAAAAAGGTTACAGCGGTGTTGCGATATACAGCAAAGTTAAACCCAAAAAAGTCAGCAAAGGAATCGGTTGGCACGATATCGACATCGAAGGTCGTTTCATCGAATTTCAGTTTGAAAAACTCAGCGTGATCTCACTCTATATGCATTCCGGCTCTGCCAGCGAAGAACGTCAGGACGTAAAATTTGATTTCATGGAACGCTTCATGGGGTATCTGCAGAGCCTGCGTCGCAAACGGCGTGAATTTATTATCTGTGGTGACTGGAATATCGCCCACAAAAAAATAGATATTAAAAACTGGAAAGGCAACCAGAAAAATTCCGGCTTCCTTCCAGAGGAGCGCGCATGGATGGACACCTTGTTCGACAATGCTGGCTTTGTTGACGCTTTCCGTGTGGTGAACCAGCTGCCGGACCAGTACACCTGGTGGTCTAACCGCGGACAGGCGTGGGCGAACAATACCGGGTGGCGCATCGATTACCAGGTGATAACGCCAAAGCTGGCACCCCTGGTACAAGCCACTGACATCTATAAAGATGAGCGCTTTTCAGACCATTCGCCTTTAATTATTGATTACGATTTTAAGCTAAGTTAAACAAACCACGCACTTGAACCACACCCGGCCAAAACTCGAGCAACATAAATCTTCCTGGCAACAGGTATTTTTGTCCCTGTTAACGGGACGCATGCTGCTTGCCTTCGTCATGGGTTTTTCCGGCGGCTTGCCATTATTACTCACTGGCTCTCTATTACAGGCATGGATGGTCGATGAAAATATTGACCTTGGCACCATCGGCTTATTCGCGCTCGTCGGCCTGCCCTACACATTAAAATTTGTCTGGGCCCCGCTGATGGACAGGTATTCTCCAGCACTATTGGGCCGTCGTCGCGGCTGGCTGTTTATCTGGCAGCTCTGCTTGACCGCTTCGATTGCATTACTGGGCTTTTCCAACCCAGCACAGATGCTGATGATGACAGCACTTGCCGCATTATTGCTCAGTTTCTTTTCCGCCAGCCAGGATATCGTTATCGATGCTTACCGACGTGAATCACTGGAAGACGATGAGCAGGGCATGGGTGCATCACTCTATGTCGGTGGCTATCGTGTTGGCATGTTACTGGCGACAGGCGGCGGTTTATTTTTAGCTGACCACATGGCTTACCACTGGGTCTACCTGATCATGGCGACAGCGATGAGCGCAGGTTTGATCGCCACCCTTTTAGCGCCGGAACCTGAAGCCAAACATGGTAAACCAAAAACACTTCAGGATGCCGTTGTTCTTCCGTTCAAAGAATATTTTACCCGTGACTACGCCATCATCATCTTGATCTTTGTCTTTTTATACAAGGTGGGCGATACCATGGCGGGTCAGATGACAACGCCTTTATATCTTGATCTTGGGTTCACTAAATCAGAGATTGCCGGCATCGTAAAAGTATTTGGCTTTCCTATAACGATTGCCGGCACCTTTATCGGCGGCATAATGGTCATGCGCCACGGCATCTATAAATGCCTGCTCTGGTTTGGCGTATTACAGTCAGTCTCGACCGCGGGTTTCATCTGGCTGACGTACATGGGAGATGCACTGCCTGCCCTCACGGTCGTTATCGCATTTGAGAATTTAAGCGCCGGTCTCGGCACCGCCGCATATATCGGTTTTATCGCCAGCCTGACCGACAAACGCTTCACTGCTACCCAGTTTGCACTGCTGACCAGCTTCATGGGTATGCCTCGTGTGTTCGCTGCCGCACCCACCGGTTATATGGTTGGATCCTTTGGCTGGTCAGGCTTCTTTTTATTCTGCACCCTGATCGCTATCCCCGGTATTTTGCTAATAATCTGGCTGCATAAACGCCTGATAAACTCAAAATAATCCAGTATTTCTGCTCTCAGCAACAACAAAACCCATATAAGTTATTGATTGTTATATAATTTATAAAATAATACTGCCTTCAAGCCACTGTTTTTCAAAAGTTTTTTTATAAAACTAATCAATATTGATAAAAATCATCGCTTAATTTATATGAACTTTATAATATTAGCCTATACTAATACTATAATTTAACGATTAAGAGGGATTCATCATGATTCTTGATACACTAACTTATTCAATCATAACCATCAGTTTGTTATTAACATCTGCGATACTGTATCTGGCAGCATCCAAGGATGGTAAAAACAAGCAGGGTAATGACGATGCTTAACCTGTCACTCGATGATATTTGCAAGACGTTGCTCTCGGGTGCCACCTTGTTGGATGTGCGCTCGACAGCTGAATTTGATAATGGTGCTTTGCCTAACGCAAAGAACATTCCGCTAACTAGTCTGCCGACACTCGCGCATGACCATATAGAAAAAGATGAGCCTGTACTGGTTTATTGTCGCGCAGGCGGGCGCGCCGTGATGGCGGAAAAGATTCTGGCAAGCCTGGGATTCACCAGCATCGGTGGCATCCATCATTACCAGCATTGCTGTTAATAAGATCGTTTTACACAACTTACATAGCTAACATGAACAACGGACCAACAATGTGGTCTTGAAGTAGCCTAAACCCTCAACCGGGTATTCCTCAGCAACATCGACGGTTCGAAATACCTGTTTACATCAAGACTACATCGTTTGAGGCATAACTGTTAAAGTTATGCCTCTTTTTATT
>DAOVJH010000396.1 GCA_030673345.1 Pseudomonadota bacterium | reverse complement strand
GTATGCCAGGGGCCGGGCAAAAAAACAGAAATTCATCAGCCTGAGAGGCGGCTACCATGGTGACACCATAGGCGCTATGTCGGTATGTGACCCGGTAACCGGCATGCATACCCTGTTCACCGAGATGCTGGCAAAAAACTATTTTGCCCCCTCGCCTGCCTGCGCCTTCGGAGAACCTTGTCTGGACGAACACCTCGCTGATCTAAAATCCATACTAGAACAGCACCACGACGCTATCGCCGCACTCATCCTTGAACCAGTGGTACAGGGAGCCGGCGGCATGCGATTTTACTCTGCTGATTATCTCAGCCAGGCAAAGGCATTATGCGAACGCTATGATGTATTACTCATCGCCGATGAGATAGCCACCGGGTTCGGCCGCAGCGGCCGATTATTCGGCTGTGATCACGCCGGCATTTCACCCGATATCATGTGTGTCGGCAAATCACTGACCGGTGGTTACATGACATTGGCCGCGACGCTGTGCAGCAAGGAGATAAGCGATACCATCAGCGCCAATCCACCCCATGTTTTCATGCACGGCCCGACATTCATGGGCAACCCACTGGCCTGCAGCGTTGCGCTTGCAAGCATCCATCTACTACAGACATCAGGCTGGCAACAAAATGTTAAACGCATCGAAACACAGCTAAAAGATGAACTTGACGCTTGCAGACAACTTGACGAGGTTGCAGATGTCCGCGTACTCGGTGCCATCGGTGTGGTCGAATTAAAACAGGCCGTAAACATGGCATCGATTCAACAGGCTTTTGTTGATGAAGGCGTATGGGTTCGGCCATTTGGCAAACTCATCTACCTCATGCCTCCCTATGTTATCCAGGACGATGAATTAAGCCAATTATGCAAAGCTATCTTCAAGGTAGTTAGTAATGGAAAACACCGATAATTTCATATAATCTTGTTAGCAACTATTATTAACAACTAATGCCATTCGTTATCTAGCAGGACTGTAACCATCGAAGTTAACAAATCGATCTGTCGCCCGTTGTTCCTCGCCCTTGCGGTGGTCACTGCTAGCATTGTCCTGGTTTTTAATTACCTGCCTAAACTCAGCAGCACATCCTTGCTCGAACAGATTAAAAGTGATGGTCAATTGATCGTCGTCACACGGAACAGCCCAACGACTTACTATGAAGATGTTGACGGCCCTGCCGGTCTGGAATATGAGATGGCAAAATTGTTTGCTGAAGAGCTGGGGGTAAAACTGACCCTGCTCATACCTGACTCATTTAATGACCTGCTCAACCAGATTTCAGACAACAGGGTACATATCGCCGCAGCCGGTTTAACCATCACCAAAGACCGTGAAAAAATATTTCGATTCGGACCGGCCTACCAGGAGATTACCGAGCAACTGGTCTACAACGTCGCGAATAAACGCCCGAGAAACCTGGCAAAGCTGGATGGCAGCCTTGAAGTCGTCACTAACTCCAGTCATGAAGAAAGATTAAAATACCTAAAAGATGTCGTCAAAGGTTTAAGCTGGAAATCAAGCATCGAGATGGAAAGTGAAGAACTGCTGCAGATGGTATCCGACAACATCATCGAGTATACAATCGCTGATTCCAATGAGCTGTCATTGAACCAGCGATTCCTGATCAACCTGCGTGTTGCTTTTGATATCAGTGAACCCCAGCGGCTAGCCTGGGCCCTGCCAAAAACCGATGATAAAAGCCTGTACCGCGAAGTACAAAAATTTTTCAAAAAGATCAAAGAGAACGGCGAACTAACGCGTTTGATCGAACGCAATTATGGCCATGTCGAAAACTTTGATTACGTCGGCACTAAAATATTTTTGCGCCACATAGAGACCAGGCTTCCCGCATATCAGGCCTTCTTTGAAGAAGCTGCTGCAAAACAAGGGGTGGACTGGCGCCTGATCGCGGCCATGGGTTATCAGGAATCTCACTGGGACCCTGATGCTGTATCACCGACCGGTGTGCGCGGGCTCATGATGCTGACATTAAAAACGGCCAAGGATATGAATATAAAAAACCGACAGGACCCTGAATCCAGTATCATCGGTGGCGCTCGATATTTCAAAAAGACTCTCGATCGCATCGATAAAGACATTACCGCACCGGATAATTACTGGATGGCGATGGCGGCTTACAACGTCGGTTTTTACCACCTGCAAGACGCCAGAAGCATCACCCGCAAGTTAAACAAAAATCCGAACCGCTGGATCGATGTCAAAGAGTCACTGCCGTTGCTGGCAAAGAGAAAATGGTACAAAAAGACACGCTATGGT
>DAOVJH010000156.1 GCA_030673345.1 Pseudomonadota bacterium | reverse complement strand
TCAAAATAAGCCATCTCAGGCGCGTAACCGGCTTCTACCAACGTTTCGAAACCTGCCTGCACCAGTGCTGTTGTACCGCCACATAATACTGCTTGCTCACCGAACAGATCGGTCTCAGTTTCTTCACGGAACGTGGTTTCGATGATCGCAGTACGACCGCCACCGATAGCAGAAGCATAAGATAATGCGATATCTTTTGCTTTGCCAGAAGCATCCTGCGCGATAGCGATCAGATCAGGAATACCACCGCCATTAACAAATTCACTACGAACCGTATGACCAGGCGCTTTTGGTGCGATCATGATGACATCCAGATCAGCACGCGGCGCGATCGCATCAAAGTGAATGTTAAAACCGTGTGCAAACGCCATGGCTGCACCTTGTTTAATATTCGGTTCGATCTGATCTTTATAGATTGCAGCCTGATGCTCGTCAGGTGCCAGCACCATAACCACATCTGCCCATGCAACGCCATCCTCTATAGACTTAACGGCGATACCAGCACCTTCAGCTTTTACAGCTGAAAAAGAACCTTCACGCAGACCGACACAGACTTCAGCACCTGAGTCCTGCAGGTTGTTTGCATGCGCATGGCCTTGTGAACCGTAGCCGATGATGCATATTTTTTTGCTTTGGATGATAGAAAGATCGCAATCTTTATCGTAATAAATATTCATTGTTACTTAATCCGTAAATGTTTTAAATTTAAATAATCTGTTGTTACTGAAGGTCGATAATGCCAGGGTGTCATACGATACCCTTATCACCTCGACCCATACCTAACTGTCCGGAGCGCACCACTTCCAGCATGGTAATACCCTCTAATGCTTTCAGCAGTGCATCGATTTTTTCACTGTCACCGGTCACTTCGATCGTATAAGTCGAATTGGTCATATCGATAACATGGCCATGGAAGATATCTACGATTCGCTTAACTTCATCACGCTGTTCGTTTTCAGCTTTGACCTTGATGAGGATCAATTCGCGTTCGACGTGAACGTCATCAGTCAGGTTCACCAGTTTCACGACATCGACCAGTTTATTGAGCTGCTTGCAGACCTGCTCAACGATCTCATCCGTACCTGTCGTGACCAGCGTCATTCGTGACAGTGACGGATCATCGGTTGGCGCTACCGTTAATGATTCGATATTATATGCGCGGGCAGAGAACAACCCGGCAACACGCGACAACGCGCCTGCTTCATTTTCTAACAAGATAGATATGATATGTTTCATCTCTACCGCTTCACTATTGTCTTCTTCGTATACCACGATAGTTACACCAAAATCATTTCGTTCAAGCCAGCGCCGGCTGGAATCATCGGATAAACGTTTTCTTCCCGATCAGTAATAAAATCAAGAAAAACCAGTCGGTCTTTTTGCTTAAACGCCTCTTCCAGTGCCGGACGGACATCAGAAGATTTTTCTACCTTGATGCCGACGTGACCAAAACTTTCAGCCAGCGCAACAAAATCAGGTAACGCATCGAAATACGACATGGCATATCTTTTTTCGTAAAAAAATTCCTGCCACTGCCTGACCATTCCCATGTAACCATTATTCAGGTTGATGATCTTTAATGGCATTCCATACTGCTTGCAGGTCGATAGCTCCTGGATACACATCTGAATACTTGATTCACCCGTAATACAGGCAACCGTTTCATCAGGATGCGCCAGCTGTACACCCATCGCAGCCGGCAGACCAAAACCCATGGTGCCCAGGCCGCCAGAATTTATCCAACGGCGAGGTTTATCAAAACCATAATACTGTGCAGCAAACATCTGATGCTGACCAACGTCTGAGGTAATAAATGCATCGCCATTGGTCACCTTGTGCAATTCTTCGATAACGAACTGCGGTTTTATGATCTCACTTTCGCGATCATATTTAAGGCAGTCCTGCGCACGCCACTCATTGATCTGCGCCCACCATTTTTCGAGCGCCGCTTTATTCGTCTGCTCTGCAGCAGCCTTTCCACCTTTTTGGCCTATCTGTGCATTGATAGCATCCAGCACCGGCGCTACTTCACCGACGATAGGTATATCAACTTTTACATTTTTCGAGATCGAGGCCGGGTCAACATCGATATGAATGATCTTCGCTTCCGGACAGAATTTTTCCAGCGCACCTGTCACACGGTCGTCAAAACGTGCACCGATAGCGATAAGCACGTCACAGTGATGCATGCCCATGTTGGCTTCATAGGTTCCATGCATACCCAACATGCCGAGAGACAGTGGATCACTCGCCGGGAAAGCGCCAAGGCCCATCAATGTCTGCGTTATCGGATAACCCAGTGAGCGCGTAAATGTACGCAGTTGCTCAGAACCGTTACCCAGTATCACACCGCCGCCAGAATAGATCATCGGCCGCTCTGCTTTTACGATCATGTCTACGGCTCTTTTTATCTGGCCATTATGGCCTTTAACCGTTGGGTTGTATGAACGCATATCAATTTCGGCTGGATACTCAAAAGCGACTTTTTCAGCAGTAATGTCTTTTGGAATATCAATGACGACCGGACCGGGGCGCCCTGTGGTCGCTACATAAAACGCCTTCTTAAATGTCTCGGCTATATCATTAACATCATTGATCAAAAAGTTATGCTTAACGATCGGGCGAGTAATGCCCACTGAATCAACTTCCTGGAAAGCATCGTTACCGATCAGATGCTTTGGTACCTGCCCTGTTATGACGATCATCGGGATTGAATCCATATAGGCCGTAGCGATGCCGGTTACCGCATTGGTCGCACCGGGGCCAGATGTAACTAGAACCACGCCAGCTTTACCGGTAGCTCTGGCGTAACCGTCGGCCGCGTGTGTAGCACCCTGCTCATGACGAACAAGGATATGCTGCACATCATCCTGCTTATAAAAAGCATCATAAATATGCAGTACAGCACCACCAGGGTAACCAAATACGTAATCGACACCCTCTGCTTTCAGGCATTCAATAATAACTTCTGCGCCGGTTAATTCCACTGTTCTTTCTATCTCACTATAAATAATTAACTATGCTTCTAAAAAAACCTTATAAATCAAAAGCTTTTTTAAGCTCAAAGATTCTCTGCCTGTCAGGCGAACCGTGCATTCTAAACGGTTATCCGGCAAACTTCACGAAAAATTTTTAGATATAAAACATGATTTCAGCATTAATGTTCTCGCGGAGGTACAAAGCACGCAAAGAAAATTTTTAAAATTAGTTAATGAGACCAATTAAAAATAACAGCCTTCATACGCGCAACAATCTTATTGAATTAACTTTTGTGAATTTTAGCGTCTCTGCAAGAGATAATCTTTACCAAAATCCAACATAAAAAACAGACAAAAAAAACCCCGGATAAATCCGGGGTTTTTTTAAATCGGAGGCTATTTACGCCAATGACTATTTTAAGTAAGCCTAAAAGGTTAACTCAGAACCTTTATCATCGATCTACCATTCTTCTTTTACTGAACCACCAACTGCCTGCGTCAGAGACTCTTTGATCGCGTCAGGTGAAGGCATGATGTTCATAAAGCTGTTAGCACCCATCATACTTAGATCAGGGAAGTTAATCGCGATACGAAAACGAGCATGTAGCGCTTCAACTTCTTCACCAGTTACCAGAATATCGTATGGCAGATGAGCTGTAGAACGCACATCTTTAAAATCGATCTCATTCATTATGAAGGTATCATCCATATATTTGTTACCAGTCGTTTCAGATGACATAGCAACACCGAATAGAGTCTGTTTTTTACCTGGAACATCGATACGGTAAACTTTTGTTGCACCGCCAGCACCAGCAGCCAGACCTTTTTCTACAGCAGCAACAGCTTCTTCGTAACTATTGTATTCAGCAAGAGCGTTTGGCTCATTGAAATATTCCATACCGAAAGTATAGTGATAGCCAGCAATATCATCAGCATCCAGACCCTCTTCAGGACCATATTCTTTAATTGAACCTAAAGCAGTTTTTAGTGAATTGCTTACAGAAGCGATATCGCCTTTTACGTGATATGCAGCAGCCATGTATGCTGTGTTTGTGTATGTGATCTGAAGCTGATCGCCAACTTTTGTAATCGCAACACGTTGACCTGCAGCATAACCGCCACGGTCATGAGATGCAGCCGCCTTTTTCAAAGCGTTGTTGGTAACGATCATGATATGCGCAGTTTCATATGGTGAGTACTCACCTACAACTTCAAAACCATTATCAGTTAAAGATTTTTTAACGTCAGCCACTTTATCAGCAACGGTGCCTGTGCCTGTTGAACCTAAAATAAATGGCTTCATTTCACCAGCGGCATTTGCCACCATAGATGCCATACTGATTACAGCCGCTGCTGTAACCGCAAGAACTTTTGTACTAACTTTTATCATGCTATTTCACTCCAAAATTTTCCCAAAATTATTTACATTTTTGCCTCACGCGACCCACACCCGATTAATTCTAAAATAGAACTAATCCATCCATAAGTAGGAAACACGGGTCGACAATGTAAATAAAAGCAGCAGGTTATGCAAGCTTTTTCGATAAAATAATTACTATATTCAATAGTTTATAATATTCTAATTTAGATTAATTCGACCAATAATTTAGCCAAATCAAGCCACAATCATTCACATTCAAGAATTATTGACACAAACGGCTGACTATTGATTATTTACTAGCCAAAAAAAAGACCCCGTCCCGGGGTCTTCTTTATCATGCTTAAAAAGATTAACTCAGTATTTCAAGGCCCATCCTGCCTGAACATCCCACTGAGACATCTCGATTTCGATCTGGGTCGCACCGCCATCAAATGGGTTGGCACCCTTCACCGTACTCTTAGGTGCATACAT
>DAOVJH010000039.1 GCA_030673345.1 Pseudomonadota bacterium | reverse complement strand
CCCAGTAAAATAGATTTACCAGCACCGGTCTCTCCGGTGAGCGCTGTCATGCCGGAATTAAAGTCCAGTTCGAGCTCATCGATGATGGCGAAGTTTCTGATGTATAGATGTTTCAGCATGGTGAGTTTTTATTTGCGCAGGTGCGTTATCAACTGTGCTCGCTCCAGTGTAATTTGGCGCGTAAGATCTCAAAGTAGCTATGCTGTTTAGGGTGCAGCAAGATTATCTTATCCGCTTTGCGTTTTATTTTAATATGATCACCGACGTGTACGTCTGTCGATAGATGGCCATCACAGGTTGCCTGCGCGATACCATCTTTGGTATTACAGATTAATATCTTGATCTGTGAATCTGCTTGAACGACCAGTGGTCGACTGCTTAAGGTATGCGGCGAGATTGGTACCAGCGTAATAGCATCCAGTGTGGCATGCAGTATAGGGCCGCCGGCAGACAGAGCATACGCTGTTGACCCTGTGGGTGTTGATACCACGATACCATCGGCGCGCTGATGATTGACAAACTCATCATCGATACGTGTTTCAAATTCGATCATACGTGCAACATCGCGTATGTGAACGACAACATCGTTGAAGGCGTCGCCCTCAAAAATAACTTTGTTGTCTCTTATTACCTGCATCTCTAATAGAAAGCGCTGTTCTTCGCGGTAAGAACCCGCCAATACATCATCCAGTGAGGCTTCAAGTTCTTCCGGTGAAATATCAGCAAGAAAACCCAGGCGGCCAACGTTGATGCCAAGCAGCGGTACCTGGGTATGTGATAGTGAGCGCACAGCATTTAAAATGGTACCGTCACCGCCAACAACGATTGCCAGATCACATTGTTTGCCGATTTCTTCTCGGCTTACCCGCTCGAAATTACAGTTGTTAATGGTATCGGGTATTGCTTCATCAAGAACAACTTTGCAGTTTTTGGTTTCTAAAAACTCACACAGTGATTGCAGAGTCTGCCTTGCAGTCTCTGCATCTGGTTTAGTGATGATGCCGATAGTGTTAAATTTCATATGGTTACACTAACACTGAAATTTGGTATTGAACAGATGGTTTTGTAGGAGCGGATTTTTTACATTCCGCGATGGGGTGAGATATACGCGAAAATTCGCGGAATGAAAAAAATCCGCTCCTACAAAAAAGAGAATGCTGGTCATTTTTCGACATCATTTTTCAGGCTATAGAGTAAATTCAGTGCATCTTTAGGGCTTAGGCTGTCGACATCCAGATCCTGAAGCTGTTCTATGACAGGGTGAGGCCGGTCACTGAACATTTCAAACTGGCCTGATTCCTGGTGGTTGCTGATGGCCTGATTTTCCAGTTCTACCAGTTTGTTCTTCGCCAGTTTGATTACGTCGCTCGGAACACCGGCAAGCTGTGCGACCTGTAAGCCATAACTCTGGTTGGCCGGTCCGGGTTTTACGCTGTGCAGAAAAACGATCTTTTCGCCGTGCTCCACAGCGTTGATATGGATGTTGTTAATGCCGCGTATCTCATCGGGAAGTGCGGTAATTTCAAAATAGTGTGTGGCAAACAGGGTATAGGATTTATTGACAGCGCTTAAGTGGTAGGCGCAGGCCCATGCCAGCGACAGACCGTCAAAGGTGCTGGTGCCTCGACCGATCTCGTCCATCAATACCAGTGAGTTTTCTGTGGCGTTATTGAGGATGTTGGCGGCTTCTGTCATCTCGACCATGAAAGTTGAACGGCCGCTGGCCAGATCATCAGATGCACCGATGCGTGTATAGATGCGATCGATCGAACCGATAACAGCGCTTTCAGCAGGCACGTAACTGCCGATGTGGGCAAGTAATACGATCAGAGCGGTCTGGCGCATGTAGGTCGATTTACCGCCCATGTTGGGACCGGTAATAATGCTCATGCGTTTACTGTCACTTAGCAGGGTGTCATTGGGTACAAAATGCTCGTCGACAACGCGTTCGACCACGGCGTGTCGGCCCTGTTTAATCTTTATTCCCGGTTTGTTAGTCAGTTTCGGGCAGCGGTAATCCAGTGACTGTGCGCGCTCTGTTAAGCAGCAGATGCTGTCGAGTTCGGCGATACCGGTTGCACAGGTTTTAAGTGGTTGCAGAAAACTTTGCAGTTGCTGTAACAGGTCATCATAGATCGATTTTTCTAAAGCCAGTGCGCGTTCTTTAGCACTTAATACTTTATCTTCATACTGTTTCAGTTCGTCAGTAATAAAACGCTCAGTGGTTTTTAGTGTTTGTTTTCGCGTATAGTGAACAGGCACATTTTCGGAGTGAAGTCGGCTGATCTCAATATAAAACCCATGCACGCGGTTGTAATTCACTTTAAGTGTCTTGATACCCGTCTCTTCACGCTCGCGTATCTCCAGCTCTTCGAGAAAGGCATTGGCATTTTTGCTCAAGGCGCGAAGTTCATCCAGTTCCTTGTTATAACCTGCTGCGATAAAACCCCCATCGCGTGTCAGTACGGGCGGGTTCTCACAGATCGCGTTGCTGAGCAGCTCGACGATCTGCGGATGCGTTTTTATGTTCGCGGATAACTGCTGGATAAACGGTGCATGACACTGCTGTAATAGATTCTGTAATTCTGGTAATACCGCAAGCGAGTTCTTCAGCGTGTCGAGATCACGCGGCCGTGCTGACAGCAATGCCAGGCGACTCATGATGCGCTCGATGTCACCGATAGAATTTAAACAGAACTGAATATCGGTCGTTAGCTGGTTGTCTAATAATTCGCCGATAGCCTGGTGGCGCTGTGTGAGTAAATCACGGCTGCGTAGAGGTGAATGTAACCAGCGGCGTAAACAGCGGCTACCCATGCTGGTGGTCGTGCGGTCGATAATCGATGCCAAAGTATTTTCAGTACCGCCGGACAGGTTGATCTCGATTTCGAGATTGCGCCGACTGGCAGCGTCGAGCACGATGACATCATCTGTGTTTTCGACATGCAGGCCTGAGATGTGCGGCAATGCGGCACGTTGTGTGTCCTGTGTATATTGCAGTAAACAGCCGGCTGCCATCACGGCTGTATCGAGATCCTCGCAGCCAAAACCTGACAGATCTTTGGTGCCAAACTGGGCGTTGAGCAGGCGGTTTGCACTTTCAAAATCAAACCACCAGGGTGGTTGCTGACGCAGGCTGATATCGTTATTCAGGGTGGTGCTGAATTCTTCAAATAGCGGTGTATCTTCAGACAGTAAAACTTCTACCGCCTGCAGGCGTTCGAGTTCAGCATAGAGCTGCGCTTTGTGTTTTATCTCGGAGACGTTAAAGCGTCCGGAGGTGATATTCAGGGCTGCAAGACCATAGGTGTCATTATGAGAATGAATGCATACCAGCAGGTTGTCTTTGCGCTCATCGAGCAGGGCCTCTTCGGTTACCGTGCCGGGTGTGACGATGCGCATCACTTCACGGTTGACCGGCCCTTTGGTTTCACCGGGTTTGCTGGTCTGTTCGCAGATGGCAACCGATTCACCACGTTTGATCAGTCGAGACAGATAATTATCAGCAGCATGGTAGGGGATGCCTGCCATCGGAATTGGTTTGCCGGCAGACTGGCCGCGCGCAGTCAGGGTAATATCCAGGATCCTGGCAGCCTTTTTTGCATCGTCAAAAAACAGCTCGTAAAAATCGCCCATGCGGTAAAACAGCAGAGTGTTCGGATGGTCTGCTTTGATGCGAAGGTATTGCTGCATCATCGGGGTATGAGTCGCTGAATCTTTGCTGTTTTTCTTAATTGCTGTGGCTGTTGTCATAGACGCTTAGTGTACAAGATTTACTGGTTTGTTTGCATAGTGTCCTTTAAAGTATGCCAATTATTTTTAACCGGGCAGGATGACAGAAAATGGGTCCATCAGAGCAGGAATTAAGAGATCTGGCAGAGCAGCTGGGTGAGTGCATGAAAGCCAAGGGTTTGACGCTGGCAATGGCGGAATCCTGTACCGGCGGCTGGCTGGCGAAGATTATTACTGATATCCCGGGCAGTTCTGCCTGGTTCATCGGTTCAGTGGTGAGTTATAGCAATGAAGCAAAACACAGCTTGCTCGGTGTCAATGAGATTACATTACATGACTTTGGCGCAGTCAGCGGTGAAACGGTACTGGAGATGTCTGATGGACTTTTTTCTCATACTGATGCCGATGTTGCAGTGAGCGTCAGTGGCATCGCCGGGCCCGATGGCGGCAGTGATGAAAAACCGGTTGGCCTGGTCTGGCTGAGCTGGGGTAAACGGGATAAATCAGTGTTTGCTACGCCATTTAATTTTGATGGAGACAGGGAAGAGGTGCGCAAGCAGTCGATCAGGCAGGCGTTGGATAATCTGCTGGATCTGCTGGTCTGTGATTAATGTATCGTTGGCAATCGCCAGTTGCGGTAAACTTCGTCTTCCTACATCAGTGAATAATTAAAATGGCAGTCCAGTGGTACCCGGGGCACATGAACAAAGCCCGCCGTATAATCAAAGACACCATGTCCGAAGTTGACCTGGTGATCGAAGTAATGGATGCGCGCATTCCATTCAGTAGTGAAAATCCCATGGTCGCTGAACTGCGGCAGCATCGCCCTTGTATCAAAATTTTAAATAAAAGTGATCTGGCTGACCCTGAGATTACCAAAAAATGGCTGGCGCATTTTGATAAAGAACAGGACGTAAAAGCGCAGGCGTTATCTGTGCTCGATAAATCGAGAACAAAGAATTTACCATCCCTATGCCGCAAGATGCTGCCTGATCGCGGAACGGCGGTGAAGACGATCAGGGTGATGATCATGGGCATACCAAATGTTGGTAAATCTACTCTGATCAATACCCTTGCAGGTAAAACACTGGCAAAAGTCGGTGATGAGCCAGCGGTGACGAAAGTGGTGTCGTCAGCACAGCACCGTATCCAGCTCGAGGGTAATATCGTGCTGTCTGATACGCCGGGAATTTTATGGCCGAAGATCGAAAATGCAAACAGCAGTTACCGCCTGGCGATAACCGGTGCAATAAAAAATACCGCTTTTGATTTCGAAGATATCGCATTATTTGCCGCAGATTATCTAATCGATGCTTACAGCGAAAGAGTGATTGAGCGTTATAAATTAAAACAATGTCCGGAGGCGGGTATCGATCTACTGGAAGCGATCGGACGCCGGCGCGGCTTTTTACGCGCAGGCGGCATTATCGATCTGCAGCGTGCCTCTGAAATTCTTATTCATGAGATTCGCAATGGATCATTAGGTGCTTTGAGTTTTGAGACACCTGAGATGATTGCTGAAGAGACAGCAATAAATGAAGTTGATTAGTATTAGTTCAAACTTGAATTGAATCGACTGTCTGTTGCTGAGCCAAAGAAGACATAAGTGTTCAATATTCCCCTTCTCCCAGGGGGAGAAGGGACTTAAAGCCAGTGTCCGCTGCTGGCCGTAAGCAGACATTTGACTAAGACTATTTGTGACTGAATCTGACATTATCTGTCAGATCATATGAGGCTTTATGCAGCTGATTAGACCACGCGCTGTTTTTTCTGGCGTTTCTTTCTTAGCGGCTTCACTTCCTGTTTATCCACATTTGTATCATCTACAGCATTTGAATAGTCTGTCATCTCCGGCGTGTAGATACCGCCGATGAGTACACCGGATATAAATACGATACTTAAGAATAAAAGTCTGATAATTCGTCCAAACATGGTAACCACTAATCAATAATTCTTTCTATTTATCAGTAATACAGCAATATCTGAGCCAATAAGCATAACTTATTGAATATGAGTTGTTTATATGAAAAATGATGTTTTTGACACGTGCCTGTGAGGCGAAAGTGTAAAGAAAACTGTACTGCTGCTGGTCTATTTAAATTCGGTGTCACCATTGCTATCGTCAGTATCATAAACAGACATGATTTTGCCTAGTTCATGAACGATCTGTTTGGCTTCAGAGTGGCTGAAATCTGAAAGTTCTTCTATCTCATTTCCATTGCTGGCTTTTTCCAGAAATTGATTCACCTGGTCGCAGCCAAGGCCGCAGATTGCTTCGATCTTGTTGACTACTTTTTTGGAAAGGTCTGGATTCATGAGAAGCTTAAAACGGCTTATGTGACTGGCTTAGATAATTGTGTGAGCGCATTTCGATAAGCCGGCTGCTGGTTCGACGGAAGGCAAATTCTAACATATCACCGCGATACAGGACTTCCGGCTCAGCCTGTGCGCTGGCGATGAGTGTGACATTTCTATCGTATAGCTCATCGATCAGGTAGATAAACCGGCGTGCTTTATCATCACTGTTCTCGTCGAGAACAGGAATATTACTGACGATAATGGTATTAAACTGCTGCGCCAGTTCGATATAGTCCTGCGCGGCACGAGGGGTAGTGCAGATAACATCAAACTCGAACCATGCTACTTCTTCGCTGCAGCTTATCGTCTGTATCTCACGGTCAAGAACGGTGAGTATTTTATTCTCTATGACCGGTGTGATCGCCAGTTCATGTATCCTCAGTGAGATCTGCTGCTCAGTATCATCATCGATCGGTGAATAATAAACATCGGCCTGTTCCAGCAGTGAGATGCGATGATCGATACCACTGTCGAGGTTAAAGACTTCTGTATGTGTCTTGATCAGTTCGATGGCGGGCAAAAAGCGTTCCCGCTGCAGGCCGTTGAGATAGAGGTCGTCTGGCACGCGGTTCGATGTTGCCACCAGGCATACCTGGTGTTTGAACAGCGCGTGCAGTAATTCGCTCAGTATCATGGCATCAGTGATGTTGGTGACGATGAATTCGTCTATGCACAGTACCCTGTATTTTTTTGCCAGTTGCCTGGCGATGTGCTGCAGCGGGTTTTTCTGGTTTTTATTTCTGCCTTCATTCAATGCGCTCAGCTTGTCGTGTATATCGAGCATGAAATGATGGAAGTGGATGCGGCATTTTTCTTCGATGGCCAGTTCTTCGTAGAACAGGTTCATTAACCAGGTTTTACCACGGCCCACGCTTCCCCAGAAATATAAACCCTGTATCGGTTTAGGTTGATGCCCGGGGAAAGGAGAGAGTTTTTTCAGTATCTGCAGAAATGGATTTTTGTTGTGTTCACATAAGGCAAGGCTGAGCGCTTCCAGTTTGACGATGGCCTGTTCCTGTACAGCATCATGTTTCATATCAGGCTGCTGTAATGCTTTTTTGTATTCTTCGGTTAGTGACATACGCGCTGTTTTTTATCCCAAAACTGTTTTCTGAAACCATATTTACAGGGTTATATGTGAAGATTCTATATTAAAAACGGTGTTTTCGTTGTCGCTATTGGCTGAATTTGATAGAATTGCCTCCCGAACAGACTAAGTGAATGTGTTCTTGAATCAATGAATATATTTTTCGTTTCGGGCCATGTCATTTATCTCTATCTCAGAGAGTTTGTATCCGTAGTTAATACAAGCATTTCTACACTTTAGTTTCATAACCAGGGCCTGTTTTTCATGACCAGATATATATTTGTTACCGGTGGTGTGGTTTCTTCATTGGGCAAAGGTCTTGCATCAGCTGCTGTTGGTGCCATCCTCGAAAGTCGCGGCCTCAAAGTTCAGATGATGAAGCTCGATCCATACATCAATGTGGATCCGGGTACCATGAGTCCGTTCCAGCACGGTGAGGTTTTTGTTACAGAAGATGGTGCTGAGACAGATCTGGACCTGGGGCATTATGAACGTTTCGTCAGTACCCGTACCGGTAAATCAAGTAATTTCACAACCGGTAAGGTTTACGAGAGCGTCATACGCAAAGAGCGCCGTGGTGAATATCTTGGCGGTACGGTTCAGGTTATCCCGCATATTACCGATGAGATCAAAAGACGCATCAAAGCGGGTGCCGGTGATGCCGATATCGTGATGGTCGAGATCGGTGGCACGGTGGGTGATATCGAATCCCTGCCGTTTATGGAGGCTATTCGACAGATGGGTGTCGAACTCGGCAGAGAACACGCTATGTATATGCACCTGACACTGGTGCCTTATATCAAGACCGCGGGTGAAGTTAAAACCAAACCGACCCAGCACTCGGTGAAAGAATTACGTTCCATCGGTATCCAGCCGGATTTATTGCTCTGTCGTTCTGAGCAGTTGCTCGCTGAAGAGGAACGCCGCAAGATTGCCCTGTTCACCAATGTGCCGGCAAACGCTGTTATATCAGCGATGGATCTGGACAACATTTACAAGCTTCCACAATGGATGCATGATCAGGGTGTCGATGACATCATCGTCGATCGCATGCGGCTGGATGTTAAACCAACCGATCTATCTGACTGGCAGAAAGTGGTCGATGTGATGGCCGACCCAACATACGAAGTGACTATCGGCATGGTCGGTAAGTACGTTGACCTGACAGAGTCTTACAAGTCGCTCAACGAATCATTATCACATGCCGGTGTGCACAATAATGCGAAGGTTAAAATTCATTATATCGACTCTGTCGTGCTGGAATCAGGCAACCTGTCATCATTGGAAGGGTTGGATGCGATACTGGTGCCCGGTGGTTTTGGTGACCGCGGTATCGAAGGTAAGATTGCAGCTATTCAGTATGCCCGTGAAAATAAGATTCCGTATCTCGGTATCTGTCTTGGCATGCAGCTGGCGGTCATCGAATTTGCACGCCAT
>DAOVJH010000239.1 GCA_030673345.1 Pseudomonadota bacterium | reverse complement strand
CCAATTGAACCGCTCTGTTTATCTATCAGCATCTCTGCTATATCAAAACCGATGCCACCAGCACCGATGATCGCCACCCGATCTTTGATCGTCTTTTTATTCATTATGGCGGTTTCGTAGTCCATCACAGAAAAATGGTCTGCACCTTCAATATCTATTTTCCTCGGCGTAACACCAGTAGCAAACACGATTGCATCAGCATACACATCACGCAGATCCTCGAAAGAGACTGTAGTATTGCGATGCACTTCGACGCTCAATAATGAAAGCTGCGCCTCGTAGTACCTTATCGTCTCACTGTAGATCTCCTTGCCAGGTATCTCACTTGCCAGGTTAAATTGACCACCAAGGTTTTTTGAATCATATGCGATCACGTGATGGCCACGTAATGCTGCATGATAAGCACACGACAATCCCGCCACTCCCAGGCCAACGATGATGATGGTTTTTGAATGGTCTGCTTTCACCAATGGGAACTCATCTTCATAAGCCGCCCTCGGGTTAACCAGGCAAGTTGCACGCATCTGTTTAAAAACACGGTCGAGACAGCCCTGGTTACAGGCGATACATTTATTGATGAGGTGTGACTGGTTGTTCATCGCTTTCTGTACGAACTGGCTATCGGCGAGAAATGGTCTTGCCATCGAAACCATATCCGCATCACCTTCTTGCAGACAACGCTCAGCGAGCTCTGGACTATTGATACGGTTCGATGTGATCAAAGGAATATTGACCACCTGCTTCAATTTCTTCGTCACCCAGGTAAACGCCGCTTCAGGAACCACCGAAGCGATCGTCGGAATCCTGACTTCATGCCAGCCTATGCCAGTATTTATGATATTTGCACCCGCTTTCTCTACCGCTTTTGCATGCTGCTCTATCTCCTGCCAGCTGCTGCCAGCTTTATGCAGGTCGAGCATCGACAGTCGATAGATGATAATAAAGTTTTCACCGACAGCACGGCGAACAGCCTGAATTATCTCAAGAGAAAACCGGATCCTGTTCTCAAATGATCCACCCCATTCATCCTGTCGCTGGTTTGTATTACTACAGACAAACTCATTAATCAGGTAACCTTCTGAACCCATGATCTCGACACCATCATAACCTGCGCGTTTGGCAAGCCGCGCAGTTTCTGCATAAGCCTTGATCAATTTTGTAATTTTTTTCGCTGTTAATGCTTTCGGTGTATAAGGTGAGATAGGTGATTTGATCGCTGACGGCGCCACCGCAAACGGATGATATGCATAACGCCCGGCATGCAATATCTGCAGACAGATCTTTGCATCATGCGCATGTACAGACTTCACCAGATTTCTATGTTTTGCAACCTGAAAGATGGAACTGAACTGCGAAGCAAAGGGAGACAGCCGACCACTAAATGTTGGTGATATTCCACCGGTAACGATCAACGCGACACCGGCCCTGGCACGTTCTTCATAAAAACTCGCCAGTTTGCTAAATCCAAACCATTGTTCTTCGAGACCGGTATGCATTGAGCCCATAACGGTACGATTTCGCAATCGTGTAAAACCCAGATCCAGCGGCTTCATCAAAAAGCTGAAGTATGATCTCTCGTTAGTATTTTCACTAGAATCCATAGATTCATTATAAATCAGTCTCATTAAGTCTGCCTTTTTGTCGTAGTTTTAATTTTTCTGCAAGGTTTAAGGATAAACATGTTGAATTGAATATTATTCGGCGTTATTTTTTACTATACTGAATCATCAGACAGATATGTCAGACGCTGTTAGAAAAATCAGCGGCTAGAAAGATTATGACCCGACGCATTTCAATTTTGTTGCTACAAACCGTTTTAACGATAGCGCTGCCCTTTATATGTGCCAGCGCTCATGCAGATGATTACGTCAGCCCGGATAATATCGAAGGCAGCACAAAGATCAGTTCGGAAGCGCTGATACAACTCGCTCGTGATCATGACGACCTGGTAATCATCGACTCTCGCATCCGCTCGGACAGGCGTCAGGGATTTATAGCCGGTTCGATCAGTTTGCCTGACACTGAGACCAGCTGCTCGACTCTATTCCCTATAATCGATAAAAAAAATACAGCGACCGTGTTTTATTGTAATGGACCGAAATGCCGGCGCAGCGATCGCGCCGTCATCATCGCCAGTGGATGTGGTTACACGAACATATACTGGTTCAGAGGCGGATTTGAAGAATGGAAAAACAATAACTATCTGATCAGCAAGTAAAACCTATGCATCTACGTTTTTCTCTCGCCGACAAAATCAGCATGACTATCATTGTTGTCGGACTCTCTGGCATCATGCTGGTGTATTACATAAGCGATTCATATAAACAGTTCGCTTATCAGCATCACACAAGTGCGATACAGCAGCTGGCTTACCTCGAGATAGATGACCTCATCGAAGAGCTGGAAGAAAATTCACTTGACCTCGCACTGTCTATCGAAAATGACAATAATTTCAAACATAACTTCTCATACAAAAACAACGATGATCTAACGAAACATCTCGATAACCAATTTTATCAATATTTCGTTACTGCCGGTGTGATCAAACTGTTAAAGCTCTATCTATTAGATACTGACTTCACACTGATCAGTACCTCGACAGAAGGTGTCAGCACCGATATAGACAGTGAATTGATCTGTCCTCAGCTTAGCCAGCTGGCATTAAAACGCCTCGGTTCTGAAAAACTGCAAACACTATCTCGCACCTGTACCTATAAAAACCATCCCGTGTTTGCAGTGATCGTTCCATTTGGCGGTCTGAACCCTAAGGGTTATATACAGGTTATTACTGACCTGGCGTATAACATTCAGAAGATCGATAGATCACTGGCGATGCCGGCGCAGATTAGCCTGCTCGATGGCCACACGATATATCAGTCACCTGACTGGGAGACGATACAGGCCGACCAGAATTATCTAGACGTCAGCCTGCCAATAAATAATGATAGTGATAAAACCATCCTGTATGTCTCGCTAAAATCGGACATGACCGATTTTAACGGTGAGATAAAAAAACACAGGAACTGGATCATGGCACTGGCATTCGTGACCACATCCCTGACCGTGTTCATCGTGTTATTGATCCTGCGGCGGTCAACCATACCACCGCTGGCAAAGATCCATGATGCACTGGAAAAAATAAACCTGAACTCCCACGCAGACTCTGATGCTAAAGATACCCGCCTTTTATTTGCACAGCTGCTGGAACAGATCATCTGCTTACGGCATCGAAATAAAAAAAGCTTTTCTGTGATGCTGATCGACCTGAACCGTTTCAAAGATGTTAATTCAAAATATGGCAAGAGCGTAGGCGACAGTCTACTGACAGAAGTCGAACAGCGACTAGGATCGATCCTGAGAGATTCCGACCTGATCTCCTGGGTTGGCACTGACACGCCCGGCCACAAACTCCTGCCATCTGACACAGAAACAAGATATCGTGCGACTATCGCCAGGCTCGGTGGTGATGAATTTGGTTTATTACTACCGTCTGCGGAAACCCCGGAACAGGCAACCAGTGTGGGGCGGCGAATAGTAGAGACACTCAACAAAACTTTCGTGATAGACAGCCATAACATCGATATCGAGTGTAAGATAGGCATCAGTATCTTCCCCATCCACGGAGAGGATGAAAAGATGTTGATCCGACATGCAGACAAAGCCATGCTTCAGGCAAAATCGAATAATTT